>NZ_JBEXOV010000027.1:0-83779 GCF_040611715.1 Streptomyces sp. NPDC006544
CCGCGGGGGGGGGCCCCCCCCCCGCGCGGCGGCGCCGTTCGTGCTACTTGGCCGCGGCCTTCTTGGCCGGCTTCGCCGGAGCCCGCTTCACGGCCGGAGCCTCGGCTCCGGGCTTCGGGGCCGACGCCTCGGCGGCCTCGGCCTCTTCCCCGGCCGCCGGGGAGGGGGCCGTCAGCTTCGCCACGCCGAACTTCAGCGAGGACTCGTACGTGTTGTCCGGGTCCAGCCGCCGCAGCTCCTCCGCGAGCAGCTCGGCCGTCTCGCGGCGCTTGAGCGCCACCGCGCGGTCGGGCTGGCCCGGCATGCACAGCGTGGCCAGCGAGCCGTCCGCGCGGTCCAGGACGATCTCACCGCTGCGGGTCGCCAGACGGACCGCCGTGAGGCCGGGGCCCCCCGAGGAGGTGCGCGTGACGGGGACCTGCAGCCGGTCCGCGAGCCACATGGCCAGGAGCTCGCAGCTGGGGTTGTCGGCCTCGCCCTCCACGGTGGCCGAGGTCACCGAGTGGGTCTGCTGGTCCAGCGCGGCCGCCAGCATGGAGCGCCACGGGGTGATCCGGGTCCAGGACAGGTCCGTGTCCCCGGGAGCGTACGCCTCGGCCCGCGAGCCGAGCGTCGCGATCGGGTCCTCGGCGGAGTAGGTGTCCGAGATCCGGCGCTGGCCGAGCGTCCCCAGGGGGTCGCCCGCCAGATCCCGCGGGGCACCCTCGGGCCACCAGACGACGACGGGCGCGTCCGGCAGGAGCAGGGGGAGGACCGCCGACTGGGCGTGGTCCACCAGTTCTCCGTACAGGCGGAGCACGACCGTTTCGCCCGTGCCGGAGTCCGTCCCGACGCGGACTTCCGCGTCGAGGCGGGCGCCCTGCCGGCTGCGCGGCGAGCGGCTGACCCGCCTGATGACGACGACGATCCGCGAAGGGTGCTCGCGGGACGCGTCGTTCGCCGACTTGAGCGCGTCGTACGCGTTCTCCTCGTCGGTCACGATCACCAGCGTCAGGACCATGCCGATGGCGGGCGTACCGATGTCCCGGCGCGCCTGCACCAACGCGGCGTTGATCTTGCTGGAGTTGGTCTCCGTGAGATCGATCTTCATGGCCGGCGCCAGCTCCGTCCGTCTCGTGCGAGCATCTCGTCCGCCTCGACCGGTCCCCAGGTGCCCGACGGGTACTGCGCGGGCTTGCCGTGCGTGTCCCAGTACTTCTCGATCGGGTCGAGGATGTTCCAGGACAGCTCGACCTCCTGGTGGCGCGGGAAGAGGTTCGCGTCACCGAGAAGGACGTCGAGGATGAGCCGCTCGTAGGCCTCGGGGCTGGACTCCGTGAAGGACTCGCCGTAGGCGAAGTCCATCGTGACGTCCCGGACCTCCATGGAGGTGCCCGGAACCTTGGAGCCGAAGCGCACGGTCACGCCCTCGTCCGGCTGGACCCGGATGACCAGGGCGTTCTGCCCGAGTTCCTCGGTCGCGCCCGACTCGAACGGCAGGTACGGGGCCCGCTTGAAGACGACCGCGATCTCGGTCACCCGGCGGCCCAGGCGCTTGCCGGTCCGCAGGTAGAACGGGACCCCGGCCCAGCGGCGGTTGTTGATCTCCAGGCGGATGGCCGCGTAGGTGTCGGTCTTCGACTTGGGGTCGATGCCGTCCTCTTCGAGGTACCCGACGACCTTCTCGCCGCCCTGCCACGCCGCCGAGTACTGGCCGCGCACGGTGTGCTTGCCCAGGTCCTCCGGCAGCTCCACGGCGGTCAGCACCTTGAGCTTCTCGGCCACCAGCGCCTTGGGGTGGAAGGAGCCGGGCTCCTCCATCGCGGTGAGCGCCAGCAGCTGGAGCAGGTGGTTCTGGATGACGTCACGGGCCGCGCCGATGCCGTCGTAGTAGCCGGCCCGGCCGCCGATGCCGATGTCCTCGGCCATGGTGATCTGCACGTGGTCGACGTACGACCGGTTCCAGATCGGCTCGAACATCGTGTTGGCGAAGCGGAGCGCCAGGATGTTCTGGACGGTCTCCTTGCCCAGGTAGTGGTCGATCCGGAAGACCTCGTTGGGCGGGAAGACGTCGTGCACGAGCTGGTTGAGCTCCTGTGCACTGGTCAGGTCGTGCCCGAAGGGCTTCTCGATGACCGCGCGCCGCCAGGAACCTTCCTTCTGGTCCGCCAGCCCGTGCTTCTTGAGCTGGGCGACGACCTTGGGGAAGAACTTCGGCGGGACGGACAGGTAGAAGGCGAAGTTGCCGCCCGTTCCCTGAGCCTTGTCCAGCTCCTCGATCGTCGACTTCAGCGTCTCGAACGCCAGGTCGTCGTCGAAGTCGCCCTGCACGAAGCGGCAGCCCTGTACGAGCTGCTGCCACACCTCTTCACGGAAGGGAGTGCGCGCGTGCTCCTTGACCGCGTCGTGGACCTCCTGCGCGAAGTCCTCGTCCTGCCACTCGCGACGGGCGAAGCCGATCAGCGAGAAGCCCGGCGGGAGCAGCCCGCGGTTGGCGAGGTCGTAGACGGCAGGCATCAGTTTCTTGCGCGACAGGTCACCCGTAACGCCGAAAATGACCAGGCCGGACGGCCCCGCGATGCGCGGGAGCCGCCGGTCCTGTGCGTCACGAAGCGGGTTCGCTCCGTTTACAGACAAAGTGTTCAGGCCTCCGTGGGGGCAAGGCGCAGGAGCTCCGCCTCGGTCGACTTCAGCAGGTCGTTCCAGGACACCGCGAACTTCTCGACGCCCTCTTCCTCGAGCAGCTGCACCACATCGTCGTACGAGATGCCCAGCTTCGCGACCGCGTCGAGCTCGGCGCGCGAGGCATCGTAGGTGCCGCGGATGGTGTCGCCGGAGACCTCGCCGTGGTCGGCGGTGGCGTCCAGGGTGGCTTCCGGCATGGTGTTGACCGTGCCGGGGGCGACCAGGTCCACCACGTACAGGGTGTCCTTGTACGCCGGGTCCTTGACGCCCGTCGAGGCCCACAGCGGGCGCTGCTTGTTGGCGTGCGCCCTGTCCAGCGCAGCCCAGCGCTCGGTGGAGAACACCTCTTCGTAGGCCTCGTAGGCCAGACGGGCGTTCGCGAGCGCCGCCTTGCCCTTGAGGGCCTTGGCCTCGTCGGAGCCGATGCCGTCCAGGCGCTTGTCGATCTCGGAGTCCACGCGGGACACGAAGAAGGAGGCGACGGAGTGGATCTGGGAGAGGTCCAGGCCCGCGGCCTTCGCCTTCTCCAGGCCCGCCAGGTACGCGTCCATGACCTCGCGGTAGCGCTCCAGCGAGAAGATCAGCGTGACGTTGACGCTGATGCCCCGGCCGATGACCTCGGTGATCGCCGGCAGGCCGGCCTTGGTCGCCGGGATCTTGATGAGCGTGTTCGGGCGGTCCACCAGCCAGGCCAGCTGCTTGGCCTCGGCGACGGTCGCCGGGGTGTTGTGGGCCAGACGGGGGTCGACCTCGATCGACACCCGGCCGTCCTGGCCCTCGGTGGCGTCGTACACCGGGCGCAGGATGTCGGCGGCGTCGCGGACGTCCGCCGTGGTGATCATGCGGATCGCCTCTTCGACGGTGACCTTGCGGGCGGCCAGGTCGGCGAGCTGCTGCTCGTACCCCTCGCCGCCGCTGATCGCCTTCTGGAAGATCGCCGGGTTGGTGGTGACACCGACGACGTGCTGCTGGTCGATGAGCTCGGCCAGGTTGCCGGACGTGATGCGCTTGCGGGACAGGTCGTCCAGCCAGATCGCCACGCCCTCGTCGGAAAGGCGCTTCAGTGCGTCTGTCATGGGAATTGCATCTCCTACGGGTCTGGGGACGTCAGCGGGCGGCGGCGGCGAGCGAGTCGCGCGCGGCGGCGGCCACGGCCTCGGGGGTGAAACCGAACTCGCGGAACAGCACCTTGGCGTCGGCCGAGGCACCGAAGTGCTCCAGCGAGACGATCCGGCCGGCGTCGCCGACGTAGCGGTGCCAGGTCAGGCCGATGCCGGCCTCGACGGCGACACGGGCCTTGACCGACGGCGGCAGCACACTGTCCTTGTACGCCTGGTCCTGCTCCTCGAACCACTCGACGGACGGCATCGAGACGACCCGCGTCGGCACGCCCTCGGCCTGCAGCGCCTCGCGCGCGGCGACGGCGAGCTGGACCTCGGAGCCGGTGCCGATGAGCACGACCTGCGCGGGGCCGCCCTCGGCCTCGAACAGCACGTACCCGCCCTTGGCGGCGTCCTCGTTGCGGTCGTAGGTCGGCACGCCCTGGCGGGTCAGCGCCAGACCGTGCGGGGCGCCCTTGCCGAACACCTTGGTGTGGCGGCGCAGGATCTCGCGCCAGGCGATGGCGGTCTCGTTCGCGTCGGCCGGGCGGACCACGTTCAGGCCCGGGATGGCGCGCAGCGAGGCGAGGTGCTCGACCGGCTGGTGCGTCGGGCCGTCCTCGCCGAGGCCGATGGAGTCGTGCGTCCACACGTGGGTGACCGGCACGTGCATCAGGGCGGAGAGGCGCACGGCGTTGCGCATGTAGTCGGAGAACACCAGGAAGGTGCCGCCGTAGACACGGGTGTGTCCGTGCAGCGCGATGCCGTTCATGGTCGCGGCCATGGCGTGCTCGCGGATGCCGAAGTGGACGGTGCGGCCGTACGGGTCGGCCTCCGGCAGCGGGTTGCCCACCGGCAGGAACGAGGAGTTCTTGTCGATGGTGGTGTTGTTGGACCCGGCCAGGTCGGCCGAGCCGCCCCACAGCTCCGGGATGACCGCGCCGAGGGCCTCGAGGACCTTGCCGGAGGCGGCGCGGGTGGCGACGCCCTTGCCGGTCTCGAAGACGGGGAGCTTGTCCTCCCAGCCCGCGGGCAGCTCGTTGGCGTTGATCCGGTCGAACTCCGCGGCGCGCTGCGGGTTGGCCGTGCGCCAGGCGGAGAAGTCCTTCTCCCACGAGGCCTTGGCCTCGCGGCCCCGGTCCAGCGCCTTGCGGGTGTGCGCGAGGACCTCGTCGGAGACCTCGAAGGTCTGCTCCGGGTCGAAGCCGAGCACGCGCTTGGTGGCGGCGACCTCGTCGTCACCAAGCGCGGAGCCGTGCGAGGCCTCCGTGCCCTGGGCGTGCGGGGCCGGCCAGGCGATGATCGAGCGGGCCGCGATGAAGGAGGGGCGCTCCGTCTCGGCCTTGGCGGCCTGGAGCGCGGCGAACAGCGCCTTCGGGTCGAGGTCGCCGTTCTCCTGCTGCGCGACGCGCTGGACGTGCCAGCCGTACGCCTCGTAGCGCTTGAGGGTGTCCTCGGAGACGGCCGTCTCCGTGTCGCCCTCGATGGAGATGTGGTTGTCGTCCCACAGGAGCACCAGGTTGCCGAGCTTCTGGTGGCCCGCCAGCGCGGACGCCTCGTGGGAGATGCCCTCCTGGAGGCAGCCGTCGCCCGAGATCGCGTAGATCATGTGGTCGAACGGCGAGGCGCCCTGGGCCGCCTCGGGGTCGAACAGACCGCGCTCGTAGCGGGCGGCCATGGCCATGCCCACCGCGTTGGCGATGCCCTGGCCCAGCGGGCCGGTGGTGGTCTCCACGCCCGCGGTGTGGCCGTACTCCGGGTGGCCGGGGGTCTTGGAGCCCCAGGTGCGGAAGGCCTTGAGGTCGTCCAGCTCCAGGCCGAAGCCGGCCAGGTAGAGCTGGGTGTAGAGGGTCAGCGAGGAGTGACCCGCGGAGAGCACGAAACGGTCGCGGCCGACCCATTCCGGATCCGCCGGGTCGTGCCGCATCACCTTCTGGAAGAGGGTGTACGCGACGGGGGCCAGGCTCATCGCCGTGCCGGGGTGGCCGTTACCCACCTTCTGGACCGCGTCGGCGGCCAGGATCCGGGCGGTGTCGACAGCACGCTGGTCCAGTTCGGTCCAGTCGAGCTCTGTGGTCGTCGGCTTGGTGCTCACCGTGGGTCAGGGCTCCTCTCCACATGTCTAGTCCCGGTGACGAACGGTGCACCGGCGATTCCGAGCCTACCCCCGCCACAGCGTGCAGCTATTCGAGTACCCGCGGTCGAGTTGTGACGTCTGAGTGCCGATCGGACCAACACGGTGCGACCCCCGCGCAGGGCGGGGTAAGCGCTACGTCTAGAGTGGCGTGGTACGCGCAAGCCTCACCAAACCCCCACGCATGGCGGGGACAAGGCCGGGGGCTTGCTGGATTCTCTGTCAGGGGTGTGCGTGACGGCCGTCGAATCCCGTCCAGCGGGGGTGCTCGGGACGAGCCCCGGTCACCGGCCGTTCGGGCCCCGGGTCATGGCTTTCGTGGCTTTGACCAAGCCGCGGATCATCGAACTTCTGCTGATCACCACAGTGCCGGTGATGTTCCTCGCCGAGCAGGGCGTGCCGTCCCTGTGGCTGGTCCTCGCGACCTGCTTCGGAGGCTATCTCTCCGCGGGCGGCGCCAACGCGCTGAACATGTACATCGACCGTGACATCGACGCGCTGATGGACCGGACCGCGCAGCGTCCCCTGGTGACCGGCATGGTCAGCCCGGCGGAGTGCCTGGCCTTCGGCATCACCCTCGCCGTGCTCTCGACCCTGTTCTTCGGCCTGCTGATCAACTGGCTGTCCGCGGCACTCTCGCTCGGCGCGCTCCTCTTCTACGTGGTCGTCTACACGATGCTGCTGAAGCGGCGCACCTCCCAGAACATCGTCTGGGGCGGCATCGCGGGCTGCATGCCGGTGCTCATCGGCTGGTCGGCCGTGAAGAACGAGGTCTCCTGGGCCGCCGTCATCCTCTTCCTCGTCATCTTCTTCTGGACGCCGCCGCACTACTGGCCGCTGTCGATGAAGGTCAAGGACGACTACGCGCGGGTCGGCGTGCCGATGCTGCCGGTCGTGGCGGGCAACAAGGCCGTCGCCAAGCAGATCGTCCTCTACAGCTGGGTGATGGTGGCGGTCTCGCTGCTCCTGACCCCGCTCGGCTACACCGGCTGGTTCTACACCTCGGTCGCGCTGGTCGCGGGCGGCTGGTGGCTGTGGGAGGCGCACGCGCTCAACGCGCGGGCCAAGTCGGGCGTGACGGGCGCGAAGCTCAAGGAGATGCGGCTGTTCCACTGGTCGATCACCTATGTGTCGCTGCTCTTCGTCGCCGTCGCCGTGGATCCCTTCCTCCGCTGATTACTCACCGGTAGCATGCCTTCCATGGCACAGACCGAGGAGACCGCCGCCACGGCGGACAAGAAGCAGGACCGTACGGCCGCGAAGCTGGCCAAGCAGATCGGCGCGTTCGCCAAGCAGCACGGCGGCGTCGAGGGCCAGCTCGCGCACATCGGCCAGGCGGGCACCCGGATCGTCCTCGTCGGCACGGACGGCGGCTGGGGCGACCTGGTGGCCCCGACGTACGACACCGCGCGGCTCGCGGCCGAGAAGGCCGGGCTGACCCTCCACGAGGAGTTCGACGGGGAGTTCGCCGCGCGCGTGCGGACGGGACCGTACGAGTGGACCCGGATGGCCGGCATGCAGCTCGGCGGGCCGGCGAACCCGGCCGGCCCGGCGAACCCGGCCGGCCCGGCGGCCTGAGCGAGTCGGCCGGATCCCTGCGGATCATTGGCTTGATGCCCGCGATCCCGGGCGTGTCCCCCGCTCGGTCAACAGCCCGAGCGACACCTCACACCCCGCGCACCCGTTAGGACGTGTGGAAGCCCCTTCCTCACGTCCGCAACGGGATGCCCGGATGATCGAAACGCCGCCCCTGGTGGACCAGTACTGCCAGGGAGTGCTCCGCACGGAGCTGGGCCTCGCCACCTTCGAGGCCCAGCTGATCCGCTCGGCCGGTCCGCCCGCCGCCGGCACCACGTTCTTCGACACCCAGACCGGCTTCGCCCTGCGCCGCTGGTGCCCGCCGCTGCTCGGCCTCGAACCGCACTGCGCCCCCGCCCGCTACCTCGCCCGGCGCCGCGAACTGGGCGCCGCCGAGTCGGCCCGCAGGCTGCTGCGCGGCTCCGGGGTCGCCGTCCGGCTGGTCGACACCGGAGAGCCCGGCGACCTCACCGGGCCCAAGGAGCTGGCCCTGGCGGGCGGCGGTGAAGCCTTCGAGCTCGTGCGGCTGGAACTGCTGGCCGAACAGGCCGCCGACACCTCCGGGACCGCGGCCGCCTTCCTCGCCAACCTCTCCGAAGCCGTCCACCACGCCGCCGCCGGGGCCGTGGGCTTCACCTGCGGCGGCGACGAGGGGGACGCGGCCCTGTCCTGGAGCACCGCCCTGGCGCGCTCGCCGGAGGCGCCCGGTCCGGGAGAGGTACGGGGAGCGGTCGGGCGGTGGCTAGCCGGGCGGCCCAGGGGCGGCGCCGTGCGGGACCCCGTACTCCTGCGCCACCTGGTGTGGAGCGCGCTGGCGTCGGGGCTGCCGCTCCAGCTGCACGTCGGCGGGGGCGCGGGCGAGCCGGAGCGGCTGACGGACTTCGTACGGGCCACCGCGGGGCTCGGCACCCGGCTGGTCCTGCTCGGCGGACATCCGCACCACCGCCAGGCCGCGCGGCTGGCGACGGTCTTCCCGCACGTGTACGCCGAGCTCGGCGCGGCTCCCGGACAGAGCGGGGAACGGGCCGCCGCGGCGCTGGCCGAGTGCCTGGAGAGCGCCCCGTTCGGAAAGCTGATGTTCGGCGGCGGCGGACGGCGGCTGGCCGAACTGCACGTGGTGGGCGCCCGGGTCTTCCGTGAGGCGCTGGGCCGGGTCCTGGGCGGCTGGGTCGCCGAGGGCTCCTGGTCCTGGCGGGACGCGGAGCGGGTGGCGGCGATGGTCGCGGCGGGCAACGCACGCCGCGTCTACCGGCTGGACGAGCGGAACTGAGGCCCGCGCCCGCGCCGTCCGCTCCCGCCCCGTCCGCGGACGGACCGGTCCGGACGGCGCGGCGCCGAGCGGCCCGTCGGGGCGGGCGCGCCGGGGCGGCCGCGGCGCTGACGGTTCAGACCGTGGTGAGCCGGGCGTCGCCCTGGGCGGGGATGCCGGCCTGCTCCGCGGGACGCTCCCGCAGGCTCAGCGCGACCCGGACCACCGCGATCCACACCAGGCAGGAGCCGAGCATGTGGGCGGCCACCAGCGCCTCGGGAACCTGGGTGAAGTACTGCACGTAGCCGATGGCGCCCTGGGCGAGCAGCACGACCAGCAGGTCGCGGGCGCGCGCCCGGGTGTCGACCGGGGCGTCGACCACCCGCAGCACCAGCCACATGGCGACGGCGAGCGCGCACACCAGCCAGGCGGACACGGCGTGCACGTGTGCGGCCGCCGACCAGTCGAAGGGCATCCGCTCGATCTCGCTGCTGTCCCCCGCGTGCGGGCCGGAACCGGTGACCACGGTGCCCGCGGCGATCAGTACGACGGCGGCCGCGAGCAGCGCCCACGACAGCTTGCGCACGGGAGCGGGCACGCGCGGCCGGGCGGGGCCGTCGCCCTCGCGGGTGCGCTGCCAGGTGATCGTGGTCACCGTGATCAGCGAGGTGGCGAGCATGAAGTGCCCGGCCACGCTGTAGGGGTTGAGCCCCGTCAGGACGGTGATGCCGCCGAGGACCGCGTTGCCCATCACGAGGGCGAACTGGAGCCAGCCGAGCCGGGTCAGCGAGCGGCGCCACGGCTTGGCACAGCGGGCGGCGATGATCGTCCAGCCAACGGCCGCGCAGAGCACGTACGTCAGCATGCGGTTGCCGAACTCGACGGCGCCGTGGAAGCCCTGCTCCTGGGTGACGATCAGGCTGTCACTCGTGCACTTGGGCCAGGTGTCGCAGCCGAGACCGGATCCGGTCAGCCGCACCGCGCCGCCGGTGACGACGATGGCGACGCTCATGAGCACCGCCGCGAACGCGGCCCGCCGGACGGTCCGGTACGACGGAGTCCAGCGGCGGGAGAGGTAAGCGAGAGGGGTCAACACGGCCCTTATCGTACGCGGACCCTTGTGCAAACTTTCACGAGGGGGTGGACGCCGCCGCTTCCGGGCCGATGACCTGGCGGAACCGGGCGACCGCCGGGTCGCCTTCGGTGTGCCACCAGACGCGGATCCGCCAAGGGGCGCCCTCGCCCGGGTAGTCGGAGGAAGCCGCGAAGCCCCGTACCAATTCGGTGCCTACGTCCTCGGCTGTCCTGTTCCTCACTTCCGTACTGCCGTGCCAGGGATGTGACTGCACGTTCCACAGCCCGTCGGGGCCGCGGACCTCGATGCGCCAGACCGCGAGCCAGGGGGTCACCTCGAGCATCGTGCGGACCTGGTCGGCCTCCAGGTGCAGCCGGGCGGCGATCCCGGGCTCGGTGACGCCCTGGATCCGGGCGGCCACCACGGCCTGGGGGAGCAGCCGTTCGGGCAGCAGCCCCCGGGCGCGCAGGCTCACCAGCGAGTCGAAGGTGAGGAAGCGCAGCCGCAGTTCGAGCTGGCGGCCGATGTGGTCCAGGGCCTCCTCGGCCTCCTGGGACTCCTCCGCGCCGGGACCGGCGAGCAGCAGCCGCCGGAAGGAGCCCTCCGCGTCCACCGCCCAGGCCACCGCGTCCTCGGCCAGGCCCAGCTCCGCGAGCCGGTCGCCGAGGAAGACCTTCGCCTGCGCGAGGCCCCGCTGGTTGACCGGATCCCCCTGGTCCAGGCCCGCCCAGACCTCCAGGGCGCTGCGCGTCAGGTCCAGGGCGCGCTCGCCGGCGGCCCGCTCCATGGCGCTCGGCCCGCTCTCGGAGCCCCAACCCAGGGGGTGCCTGGGCAGCCGCTCCCCGTCGCTGAGCGGCCAGGACAGCCAGACACCCTGGTTGATGAGGCCGCGGGCGTACCAGCGGGCGAACTCGGGGGCGTGGCCGGCGGCCTGCTGCGAGAACCGGAGCCCCTCCTCGACGGCGGCCAGCGCGCCGCCCCGGTCCCCGGCCGCGAAGCGGCGGGCCGCCAGGTCTCCGAGCCGCAGGCCCAGCCGGGCCGCGCACTCGGCGTCGGTGCGGGCCGGCTCGCGCAGCGCGCCGATCAGCTCGGCCAGCAGGGCGTCGGCCTCCGCAGGCCGGGCCCGCGCGGCGCCCGACCGGATCCGTGACCACTGTTCGTCCAGCCGCAGAACGGCTTCCCGCTGCGCCATGCCCGCCCCCCGGCGTCGGTGGTGCGCTGTCGTGTGGACGCGTCCATCCTCCTGCCGGGGCGAGGTTCAGGGGAGGGGATTCACTGCCAGCGGAACAGGCGTCCGGCGGCGCCCAGGCCGAGTACGGCCCAGACGGCGAGGACCGCCGCGTCGCCCCAGGGCAGCGCGGCCCCGTGCTGGAGCACCTCGCGCAGTCCGCCGGAGAGCGCCGAGATCGGCAGGAGGGCGAGCACGCTCTGGACCGCGCCGGGGAACTTGTCCAGCGGCACGATCACCCCGCCGCCGACCAGCAGCAGCAGGAACACCAGGTTGGCGGCGGCCAGGGTCGCCTCCGCCTTGAGGGTGCCCGCCATCAGCAGGCCCAGACCGGAGAAGGCGGCGGTGCCGAGCAGGAGCAGGACGGCGACCGACAGCGGGTCTCCGTGCGGCGACCAGCCCAGGGCGAGGGCGATCACCGTGAGCAGGGCGATCTGCAGCACCTCGGTGACCAGCACGGACAGCGTCTTGGCGGCCATCAGCGCCCAGCGCGGCAGCGGTGAGGCCCCGAGGCGCTTGAGGACGCCGTAGCGGCGGTCGAAGCCGGTGGCGATGGCCTGTCCGGTGAAGGCGGTGGACAGCACGGCCAGCGCCAGGATGCCGGGCGCGAGGAAGTCCACGGACTTGCCGGAGCCCCCCTCCCGGACGGGCACGTCGATGATGTCGACCGCGGAGAACAGCACCAGCAGCAGCGACGGGATGATCACCGTCAGCAGGAGCTGCTCGCCGTTGCGCAGCAGCATCCGCGTCTCCAGCGAGGCCTGCGCGAGGATCATGCGGGACACGGGCGCGGCCCCCGGAGCGGGGGTGAACGTACCGGTGCTCATGAACGCAGCTCCTTGCCGGTCAGCTCGAGAAAGACGTCTTCGAGGGTGTGCCGCTCCACGGAGAGGCGGTCCGGCATTACGCCGTGCTGTGCGCACCAGGCGGCGACGGTGGCCAGCATCTGCGGGTCCACGCCGCCGTCGACCCGGTAGGCGCCGGGCGTGAGCTCGGCGGCCTGGCTGCCGTCGGGCAGGGCCTTGAGCAGGGAGGGGAGGTCGAGAGCGGGGCGGCCGGTGAAGCGCAGGGTGTTCTCGGCGCCGCCGCGGCACAGCTGCTCGGGGCTGCCGTGGGCGATGACCCGGCCGGCGTCGACGATGGCGACCTCGTCCGCGAGCTGCTCGGCCTCGTCCATGTGGTGGGTGGTGAGGACGACGGACACGCCGTCGGCGCGCAGCTCCCGTACGAGGTCCCAGGTCGCGCGCCGGGCCTGCGGGTCGAGGCCGGCGGTCGGTTCGTCCAGGAAGACCAGCTCGGGGCGGCCGACGACGGCCATGGCGAGGGAGAGGCGCTGCTGCTGGCCTCCGGAGAGCCGGCGGTAGGCGGTGCGGCCGCAGCCGCCGAGGCCGAGGCGCTCCACCAGGGCGGGGACGTCCAGGGGGTTCGCGTAGAGCTTGGCCATGTGGTGCAGCATCTCGACCGCGCGGGCGCCGGAGTAGACGCCGCCGGACTGGAGCATCACGCCGATGCGGGGGCGCAGGGCGTCGGCCTGGGCGACGGGGTCGAGGCCGAGGACGCGGACGGTCCCGGCGTCGGGGCGGTGGTAGCCCTCGCAGGTTTCCACGGTGGTCGTCTTGCCCGCGCCGTTGGGACCGAGGACCGCGGTGACCGAGGCCTCGCGGACGGTGAGGTCCAGGCCGTCCACCGCTGTCTTGGGGCCGTACCGCTTCACCAGTCCGCGGATGTCCACGGCGGGGTCGTTGCTCATGGAGGTTGAGTCTACGGAGCCGTGGAAGGCCGCCGGGACGGGGTCGCGGGTCCCGCCGCCGAAGGGTCGCAGACCCGTACGTTCATGAGGTCCCCCTGCGACCCGGGCCGGCGGCGGGGCCGCTTTCGCCGCCCGCGGGACCCGCCGGGACCCGTCCGGAGCCGTGCGGAGGCGGACACGCGGGGCGGACAGGGCGGGGCCCGGCCCGCGGGCCCGGACGGCCCACCCGGGCCCGGAGATCTTCTCCGTGAGCCGGCGCTCCCCGCACCCGGGCACGTCGTGGGCGCAGGACTGCTGGTGGGAGCCGTCGACCGGTGCGCCTCCGGGGCTCCGCGGGGACCGGAGAGGGCCTCCGTTTAACGCTCCGTGGACAAATAAGGTAACCCTTAGTGATGGAGGCCACCAGGAGTGGCCTCCGTCACGGCTTGTCGGGTCCCGGCTATTTACGCAACAATGGCGTTGTGAAATACGGCGAACGGATGAGCGAGGCCCCACAGGGCGAACTCGCGACCGGGGAGCGGTCGACCCGCAACCGGGTCGCGCGGTCGATCCTGGACCACGGCCCCTCCACCGTCGCCGACCTCGCCCAGCGCCTCGGCCTCACCCAGGCCGCCGTACGCCGCCACCTCGACACGCTGGTCACCGACGACGTGGTCGAACCCCGTGAGCAGCGCGTGTACGGCGCGCGCACCCGGGGCCGCCCCGCCAAGGTCTTCGCGCTCACCGACTGCGGCCGCGACGCCTTCGACCAGTCCTACGACTCCCTCGCCGCGGACGCCATGCGCTGGATCGCGCAGGCCGCCGGTGGCGGGGAGCGGGGAGAGGCGGCCGTGGCCGCCTTCGCCAGGGCGCGGCTGGCGGCGCAGGCGGAGACCTACCGGGAAGCCGTCGAGGCCGCCGCGCCCGGGGACCGCACCGAGGCCCTTGCCAGGGCGTTGACCGGAGACGGGTACGCTGCTACGGCGAAGAACGCTCCCGGTCCGCACAGCGGCGAACAGCTCTGCCAGCACCACTGTCCGGTCGCGCACGTCGCCGAACAGTTCCCGCAGCTCTGCGAGGCGGAGACCGAGATCTTCTCCCGCTTGCTCGGGACGCATGTGCAGCGTCTCGCCACGATCGCCCACGGCGACGGGGTGTGCACGACGTTCATTCCGCGCAGCGCGAACGGCGCCCCCGTACGGGGCACCACACAGACCGACACCTCAGTATCTGCAAGTACGGCCGGGAGGAACCCCGCATGACCACGGAGACTGCTCACCCTGAGCTCGATGGCCTGGGCACCTACGAATACGGATGGGCCGACTCCGACGCGGCCGGTGCGACCGCCAAGCGGGGTCTGTCCGAAGAGGTCGTCCGCGACATCTCGGCGAAGAAGTCCGAGTCTGAGTGGATGCTGAACCTCCGCCTCAAGGGCCTCAAGCTCTTCGGGAAGAAGCCCATGCCGAACTGGGGTTCCGACCTCTCCGGCATCGACTTCGACAACATCAAGTACTTCGTGCGTTCCACCGAGAAGCAGGCCGCTTCCTGGGAGGACCTGCCGGAGGACATCAAGAACACGTACGACAAGCTCGGCATCCCCGAGGCGGAGAAGCAGCGCCTCGTCGCCGGTGTCGCGGCCCAGTACGAGTCCGAGGTCGTCTACCACCAGATCCGTGAGGACCTGGAGGAGCAGGGCGTCATCTTCCTCGACACGGACACCGCGCTGAAGCAGCACCCGGAGCTCTTCGAGGAGTACTTCGGCACGGTCATCCCGGTCGGCGACAACAAGTTCGCGTCGCTGAACACCGCCGTGTGGTCGGGCGGCTCGTTCATCTACGTGCCCAAGGGCGTCAAGGTCGACATCCCGCTCCAGGCCTACTTCCGCATCAACACGGAGAACATGGGCCAGTTCGAGCGGACGCTGATCATCGTGGACGAGGACGCCTACGTCCACTACGTCGAGGGCTGCACCGCCCCGATCTACTCCTCGGACTCGCTGCACAGCGCCGTGGTCGAGATCATCGTGAAGAAGGGCGGCCGCTGCCGCTACACGACGATCCAGAACTGGTCGAACAACGTCTACAACCTGGTCACCAAGCGCGCCGTGGCGTACGAGGGCGCGACCATGGAGTGGATCGACGGCAACATCGGTTCCAAGGTCACCATGAAGTACCCGGCCGTCTACCTGATGGGCGAGCACGCCAAGGGCGAGACGCTGTCCATCGCCTTCGCGGGCGAGGGCCAGCACCAGGACGCCGGCTCCAAGATGGTCCACATGGCGCCGAACACCTCCTCCAACATCGTCTCGAAGTCGGTGGCCCGGGGCGGCGGCCGCACCTCCTACCGAGGCCTGGTCGAGATCGGCGAGGGAGCCCACGGCTCCAAGTCCAACGTCCTGTGCGACGCGCTCCTGGTCGACACGATCTCCCGCTCGGACACGTACCCCTACGTGGACGTCCGCGAGGACGACGTGTCCATGGGCCACGAGGCGACCGTCTCCAAGGTCTCCGACGACCAGCTCTTCTACCTGATGAGCCGCGGTCTGACGGAGTTCGAGGCGATGGCGATGATCGTGCGCGGCTTCGTCGAGCCGATCGCCCGTGAGCTCCCGATGGAGTACGCGCTGGAGCTGAACCGGCTGATCGAGCTGCAGATGGAAGGTTCGGTCGGCTAGTACCGGCCCGCCCGACGTCCCACAGCAGATTCTTTAGGAAGAGAGCAACACGACAGCCATGGCTGAGGCTCAGAACATTCCGGCGGGTTCGACCACCGCCGGCGCGATCGCGGTGGCCGCCGAGTCCACCGTCGCCACCCGGATGAGTGCCCCCCCGTCCTTCGACGTGGCGGACTTCCCCGTGCCCCACGGCCGCGAGGAGGAGTGGCGCTTCACGCCGCTCGCCCGCCTGAAGGGCCTGCACGACGGCACCGCGGTCGCCAACGGCACCATGAAGGCCCAGATCGACGCGCCCGAGGGCGTCACCGTCGAGTCGGTGGAGCGCGGCGACGCGCGCATCGGCAAGGCCGGCACCCCGGTGGACCGGATCGCCGCCCAGGCGTTCTCGTCCTTCGCCAAGGCCACGGTCGTCACCGTGCCCAAGGAAGCCGTCCTGACCGAGCCCGTGCGCGTCTCGCTGCACGGCGAGGGCGGCACCACCTTCGGCCACACGGTCTTCGACGTCCAGGCCTTCGCCGAGGCCGTCATCGTCATCGACCACACCGGTGACGGCGTGCGCGCCGCCAACGTCGACTTCCTCGTCGGCGACGGCGCCAAGGTCACCGTCGTGTCCGTGCAGGACTGGGACGACACCGCCGTCCACTGCTCCCAGCACAACGCGCTGGTCGGCCGCGACGCGACCTTCAAGTCGATCGTCGTCACCTTCGGCGGCGACGTCGTCCGCCTGCACCCGCGCGTGAACTACGCGGGCCCCGGCGGCGAGGCCGAGCTCCTCGGCCTGTACTTCACCGACGCCGGTCAGCACCAGGAGCACCGCCTCCTGGTCGACCACAAGGCCCCGCACTGCAAGTCGCACGTGGTCTACAAGGGCGCGCTGCAGGGCGAGGGCGCCCACGCCGTCTGGATCGGTGACGTCCTCATCGAGAAGACCGCCGAGGGCACCGACACCTACGAGATGAACCGCAACCTCGTCCTCACGGACGGCGCGCGGGTCGACTCGGTGCCGAACCTGGAGATCGAGACCGGCGAGATCGTCGGCGCCGGCCACGCCTCCGCGACCGGCCGCTTCGACGACGAGCAGCTCTTCTACCTCCAGTCCCGCGGCATCCCGGCCGACGAGGCCCGCCGCCTGGTCGTGCGCGGCTTCTTCGCCGAGCTCGTCCAGCACATCGGTGTCGACGACATCGAGGAGCGTCTGCTCTCCAAGATCGAGACAGAGCTCCAGGGTTCCGTCTGATGAACTACGTCAAGGCCTGTGCGCTGAGCGAGCTGGAGGAGAACACCCCCAAGCGGGTGGAACTCGACGGCACGCCGGTGTCCCTCGTCTCCACCGAGGGGGAGGTGTTCGCGATCAACGACATCTGCTCGCACGCGAACGTCTCGCTCTCGGAAGGCGAGGTCGAAGACTGCATGATCGAGTGCTGGCTGCACGGATCGGCTTTCGACCTGCGCACCGGCAAGCCGTCCGGTCTGCCCGCGACGCGCCCCGTCCCCGTATACCCCGTAAAGATCGAAGGGGACGACGTGCTCGTCTCCCTCACCCAGGAGTCCTGAGGTATCCATGGCAACGCTTGAAATCCACGACCTGCACGTCTCCGTCGAGGCCGAGAACGGCGCCCGCGAGATCCTCAAGGGCGTCGACCTCACCGTCAAGCAGGGTGAGACGCACGCCATCATGGGTCCGAACGGCTCCGGCAAGTCCACCCTGGCCTACTCGCTGGCCGGTCACCCGAAGTACACCATCACCGGTGGAACCGTGACCCTCGACGGCGAAGACGTCCTGGAGATGTCCGTCGACGAGCGCGCCCGCGCCGGCGTCTTCCTCGCCATGCAGTACCCGGTCGAGGTCCCCGGCGTCTCGGTCTCCAACTTCCTGCGCACCTCGGCCACCGCGATCCGCGGCGAGGCGCCCAAGCTTCGTACCTGGGTGAAGGAGGTCAAGTCCGCGATGGAGCAGCTCCAGATGGACCCGGCCTTCGCCGAGCGCAACGTCAACGAGGGCTTCTCCGGCGGCGAGAAGAAGCGCCACGAGATCCTCCAGCTGGAGCTCCTGAAGCCGAAGATCGCGATCCTCGACGAGACCGACTCCGGCCTCGACGTCGACGCGCTGCGCCAGGTCTCCGAGGGCGTCAACCGCGTCCGCGCGACGGGCGAGGTCGGCACGCTGCTGATCACGCACTACACGCGGATCCTCCGCTACATCAAGCCCGACTTCGTTCACGTCTTCTCCGAAGGCCGCATCGTCGAGTCCGGCGGCGCCGAGCTCGCCGACAAGCTGGAGGCGGAAGGCTACGAGGCGTACAGCACGAAGGGTGGCGCAACCGCGTGACACAGCTGCCTGGCCTCCTCGACACCGAGGCGATCCGCAAGGACTTCCCCCTGCTGGATCGTGTGGTCCACGACGGGAAGAAGATCGTTTACCTGGACAACGCGGCGACCTCGCAGAAGCCGCGCCAGGTGCTCGATGCGCTGAACGAGTACTACGAGCAGCACAACGCCAACGTCCACCGCGGCGTGCACGTGCTCGCCGAGGAGGCCACGGCGCTGTACGAGGGCGCACGCGACAAGGTCGCGGCCTTCATCAACGCACCGAGCCGCAACGAGGTGATCTTCACCAAGAACGCCTCGGAGTCGCTCAACCTGGTCGCCAACATGCTCGGCTGGGCGGACGAGCCCTACCGGGTCGACCGCGAGACCGAGATCGCCATCACGGAGATGGAGCACCACTCCAACATCGTGCCGTGGCAGCTGCTCTCGCAGCGCACCGGCGCGAAGCTGAAGTGGTTCGGCCTGACCGACGACGGCCGGCTCGACCTGTCCAACATCGAAGAGGTCATCACGGAGAAGACGAAGATCGTCTCCTTCACGCTGGTCTCCAACATCATGGGCACGGTCAACCCGGTCGAGGCGATCGTCCGGCGCGCGCAGGACGTCGGCGCCCTGGTGCTGATCGACGCCTCGCAGGCCGCTCCGCACATGCCGCTCGACGTGCAGGCGCTCGGCGCCGACTTCGTGGCCTTCACCGGCCACAAGATGTGCGGCCCGACCGGCATCGGCGTCCTCTGGGGCCGCCAGGAGCTGCTCGAGGACCTGCCGCCCTTCCTGGGCGGCGGCGAGATGATCGAAACCGTCTCGATGCACTCCTCGACGTACGCCCCCGCGCCCCACAAGTTCGAGGCCGGTACGCCCCCGATCGCCCAGGCCGTCGGCCTCGGCGCGGCCGTGGACTACCTGACCGCGATCGGCATGGACAAGATCGCCGCGCACGAGCACGCGATCACGGAGTACGCGATCAAGCGTCTCCTGGAAGTCCCGGACCTGCGCATCATCGGCCCGACCACGGCCGAGGACCGCGGCGCCGCGATCTCCTTCGTGCTCGGTGACATCCACCCGCACGACGTCGGCCAGGTGCTGGACGAGCAGGGCATCGCGGTCCGCGTGGGTCACCACTGCGCCCGCCCGGTCTGCCTCCGGTACGGAATTCCGGCGACGACGCGAGCGTCTTTCTATCTGTACTCCTCTCCCGCCGAGGTCGACGCGCTGGTCGTCGGGCTGGAGAACGTACGGAAATTCTTCGGTTAAGCCGAGCGAAGCGACGAGGGCGACGAGGGCGCAGTGAAGCTGGAATCGATGTACCAGGAACTGATCCTGGACCACTACAAGCACCCGCGCGGGCGTGGCCTGCGCGACGGCGATGCCGAGGTGCACCACGTCAACCCGACGTGCGGCGACGAGATCACGCTGCGCGTCAAGTACGACGGCGAGACGCTCACCGACATCTCCTACGAGGGCCAGGGCTGCTCCATCAGCCAGGCCGGCGCGTCGATACTGAACGAGCTGCTCGTGGGCAAGCAGCTGGCCGAGGCGCAGAAGATCCAGGCGGTGTTCCTGGAGCTGATGCAGTCCAAGGGCAAGCTGGAGCCCGACGAGGCCATGGAGGAGGTGCTGGAGGACGCGGTCGCGTTCGCCGGCGTCTCCAAGTATCCGGCCCGGGTGAAGTGTGCTCTGCTGAGTTGGATGGCGTGGAAGGACGCGACCGCCCAGGCACTGGGCGACGCCGAGAGGAAGACGGCATGACCGAGAACGCGACGCCCGAGGCGTCCATCAAGCCGGCCACCGAGGAAGAGGTCCGCGAGGCCCTCTACGACGTGGTCGACCCCGAGCTGGGCATCGACGTCGTCAACCTGGGCCTCATCTACGGCATCCACGTCGACGACGCGAACATCGCCACCCTCGACATGACCCTCACCTCGGCGGCCTGCCCGCTGACGGACGTCATCGAGGACCAGG
Source organism: Streptomyces sp. NPDC006544 (assembly GCF_040611715.1). Taxonomy (NCBI): domain Bacteria; kingdom Bacillati; phylum Actinomycetota; class Actinomycetes; order Kitasatosporales; family Streptomycetaceae; genus Streptomyces; species Streptomyces sp. NPDC006544. Next base: position 19,722 of record NZ_JBEXOV010000027.1, read on the forward strand.
CGAAGTCGGCGACGGACGGCATCGTCAACGAACTGCGCATCAACTGGGTCTGGATGCCGCCGTGGGGCCCGGACAAGATCACGGACGACGGCCGCGAGCAGCTCCGCGCGCTCGGCTTCAACGTCTGATCCCGGCCGGCCCCGAGGCTGACCGCCGGTCGACGGCAGAGTGAACGGACAGCCCCCCGCACGGATGTGCGGGGGGCTGTCCGTCTTTCCGTCGGACGGACCGCGTGCACAGGGGAGCCGGCCACGACGGGGCGGAGGTCCGCCGGAACCGCGGAGCGCGGGTGGCGGGGCGTACGGGACGGGGCGGCAGCGTCCGCATGGATGTGTACATCCGTACCCATCGATGTGTACAGTCGTACGCATGCCGTACGTACTGCTCGCCGCCGCCATCGTCGCCGAGGTGGCCGGGACCACCGCCATGAAGTTCAGTGAGGGCTTCACGAAGCTGTGGCCCTCGCTGATCACGCTGGCCGGCTACGTCGTCGCCTTCACCCTGCTCGCGCAGACCCTGAAATCGATGTCGGTCGGCACGGCGTACGCGATCTGGGCGGGCGTGGGCACGGCCGCGATCGCCGCGATCGGCATGGTCTTCATGGGCGAGGCCGCGACCGCCGCGAAGATCGGCGGCATCGTGCTGGTGATCGCCGGGGTCGTCCTGCTGAACCTCGGCGGGGCGAGCCACTGATGGGCCGCCGCTACGACCCCGAGCGCAGGCAGCGCATCGTCGACGCGGCGATCCGGGTGGTCGGCGCCAAGGGCATCGCGGGGCTGAGCCACCGGAGCGTGGCGGCGGAGGCGGACGTCCCGCTCGGCTCGACCACGTACCACTTCGCGACCCTGGACGACCTGCTGGTGGCCGCGCTGCGGCAGGCGAACGAGGCGTTCGCGCCGGTGCTGGATCCGGGGGCCGACCTCGCGGAGGCGCTGGCGCGCCTGCTGGGGGACCTGCTGTCGGCGGACCGGGCGCGGGCAGAGCTGGAGTACGAGCTCTACCTGGCCGCCCTGCGCCGGCCCGCGCTGCGCCCGGTGGCCGCGGAGTGGGGCGAGGCCGTCTCCGAGGCCCTGCGGGAACGGGTCGACCCGGTGACGGCTCGCGCGCTGGTCGCCGTGATGGACGGGATCGGCCTGCAGGCCCTGCTGACGGGGGCCGAGTACGACGAGGCGTACGCCCGCGAGATCCTGGGGAGGGTCCTGCGGGGATGAGACCCGGGCGACCCCAGGGGCTTGCGGGTCTACGGGGTCTACGGGGTCTACGGGGTCTGCGAACCCGTCGCGCGGACCGTCGCCAGAGCCGAGGCGATGCTCGCCTCGATGTCCCGGATCGGGTACTGGACGTCCAGGACCGTCCGCTCCCGGTCCACCACCAGCGTCAGCCGCTTCAGCCGGCTGACGCCCCCCGCCCGGAACGTCGGCAGGCGCAGCGCCGCCACGAGTTCGAGCTCCGCGTCCGAGAGGAGCGGGAAGCGCAGCGCCTCCTTCTCCGCGAACTCGCGCTGCTCGTCCGGCCGTTGCGTGGACACCCCGTGCACGGTCGCGCCCGCCCCGGTGAACTCCGCCAGCTGGTCCCGGTAGGCGCACGACTCCAGGGTGCATCCCCGGGCCCCGGGGATCCCGGCCCATCCGGGCGGATAGGACTCGGCCCGCGCGAACGCGCCCGGGAAGCAGTACAGCACCGTGAAGGGTGAGTCCGCGACCGGGTCGCGGAGCTCGCCGAAACGGTCCGGCAGCAGCATGCGCGGCACCCGGGTGCCGCGCAGCGCGTGCACCCGCGCCGCCTCCCGCGAGGCTTCTTCCGTCGTCGCCGTCATCTCTCCCCCTCGTAGGATCCAGCTGTCGCCCCAGTCCTGGAGTGCGACCAGCACCGGCAGCAGACCGCGCCCGCGCGGCGTCAGCCGGTACGCGTGCCGTACGGGCCGCTCCTGGTACGGCTCGCGGGTCAGCACGCCCGTGTCGACCAGGAGCCTCAACCGCTCCGTCAGCACCTTGCGGGACATGCCCAGTTCGCGCTGGAACTCGTCGAAGCGGGCCACGCCGCGCGCCGCGTCCCGCACGATCAGCAGCGTCCACCAGTCGCCCACGACGTCGAGGGCCTGCGCGATGGAACAGTCCGCGTCGTCCAGGTGCGTGCGCTGAGCCATGGGCGCTCCTTCAGTCCTTTGACCCGGGGCCGCCATGCTGACATAGTCCGTTCCCAAAAGGAACTCACGCCGGGGGCGGGCATGTTGCGAGGTTTCAAAGAGGTGCCGAGAGCCGTCTGGCTGCTCTCGGCGGGCGTGTTCGTCAACGCCGTGGCCAGCTTCACCTTCGTGTTCGTCTTCGTCTACCTGACCGGCCCGCGCGGGCTCGGCATCCCCGTGGCCGGCCTGATCACCGGCCTCGGCGGGATCGGCGCGGTCGCCGGCAACTTCACCGGCGGGTGGTACGGAGACCGCTTCGGTCACCGCCGCGTGCTGCTCACCGCATCCGTCCTGGCCGGCGCCGCCCTCTCGCTGCTTCCGCTGCTGCCCGCCGCCGCGCTCTACGCCGTCCTGCCGCTGGCCCAGTACGCCCTGGGGGTCGTCCGCTCCGCCCAGTCGGCGCTGGTCGCGGTGATCGTCCCCGAAGGGGTGCGCCGCCAGGCCTTCGCCGTCGTCCGCTGCGTGGCCAACGGAGGCTTCACCCTCGGAGCCCCGCTCGGCGGGCTGATCGCGACCGGCCTCTCCTACGACTGGCTCTTCGTCGCCGACGGCGCCGGCACCCTCCTCTTCGCCCTGTGGACCGCCCGTGTCGTCCCGGCGCGCGGCGCCGCCCGCACCCCTGCCGACGCCTCGGACGGGGCCTCCGGCGGGGCCTCCGGCGGGGCCTCCGGCGGGGCCTCCGGCGGGGCCCGGCGAGGCGGCGTGTGGGGCGAGCTCCGGGCCCGCCCCGCAGTCCTCGTCCTGCTCGGCGCGATCCTCCTCGTCGACGTCATCTACCGCCAGCAGTACTCGACCTTCCCGCTCTTCCTCGCCGACCACGGCCTCGCCACCGGCGCCTACGGGCTGATCATCGCCCTCAACGGCGCCGTCATCCTCGTCCTGGAACTGCCGGCCGCCGTCGCCCTGCGCACCCGGCCGCCGCTCCGCATCGTGGGCATCGGGCTGGTGCTCGTCGGGGCGGGCTACGCGGCGCTGCTGTCCGGTGCCGGGACCGGAGCGGTCGTCTCGATGATGGTCCTGCTGAGCCTCGGCGAGATCCTGTACAAGACCACCGCCATCGCCTACGTGGCCGACCAGGCGCCCGCGCACGCCATCGGGCGGTTCCAGAGCCTGTACTCGGGGGTCTCGGTGAGCGGCGTCGTCCTCGGCGCACCGCTCGGCGGCGCGCTGTACTCCGCCGCGCCGGGCCTGCTGTGGCCGCTGTGCGCGGCGCTCGCCGGGGGCGCGGGCGGGGCGGTGCTGTGGATGTCGGCGCGGTCGGGCCGGTCGGGCCGGGGGTCGCGGTCGGCGCAGGCGGCCCCTTCGGTGCGCGAGGCGGCGAGGGCCGAGGGGGACACGGAGGTCGTCGGGGCCGCGGGGGCCGGCGGGGCCGTCGGGGTCGGCGGGGCCCTGGGGGAGGAGCCGCGGCCCGAGCCGCGCCCGGCACATGAGACCGGTTCGCGACAGCGGCCCGTCGCCGGTTAGGTTTCGGGCATGACTGCTACGCGTACCACCGGCGCCGTCGCCGCCGGACTTGCCACCATCACCGCCGACGGCACCGTCCTCGACACCTGGTTCCCCGCCCCCCAGCTGGTCGCCGAGCCCGGCCCGGCCGGCACCGAGCGCCTCACCGCCGAACAGGCCGTGGAGCTGCTCGGGGCCACCGCGCCCAAGGCGATCCGCCGGGACGCGGTCCGCGGCGTCGAGGTCGTAGCCGTCCGCACCGTGATCTCCTCCCTCGACGACAAGCCGCTGGACGCGCACGACGCGTACCTGCGCCTGCACCTGCTCAGCCACCGCCTGGTCAAGCCCCACGGCCAGAACCTGGACGGCGTCTTCGGCCTGCTGACCAACGTCGCCTGGACCTCGCTCGGCCCGGTCGCCGTCGACCAGGTGGAGACCGTACGGCTGAACGCGCGCGCCGAGGGCCTGCATCTCCAGGTCACCTCGATCGACAAGTTCCCGCGGATGACGGACTACGTGGCCCCCAAGGGCGTGCGCATCGCCGACGCGGACCGGGTCCGCCTGGGCGCGCACCTCGCCGAGGGCACCACCGTCATGCACGAGGGCTTCGTCAACTTCAACGCCGGCACGCTGGGCACCTCCATGGTCGAGGGCCGCATCTCCGCGGGCGTCGTGGTCGGCGACGGCTCCGACATCGGCGGCGGCGCGTCCACGATGGGCACCCTTTCCGGCGGCGGCAAGCAGATCATCTCGATCGGCGAGCGCACCCTGGTCGGCGCCGAGGCGGGCGTGGGCATCGCGCTCGGCGACGAGTGCATCGTCGAGGCCGGCCTGTACGTGACCGCGGGCACCCGCGTCACCCTCCCGGACGGCCAGATCGTCAAGGCCCTGGAGCTCTCGGGCGCCAGCAACATCCTCTTCCGCCGCAACTCGGTCACCGGCGCCGTGGAGGCCCGCCCGAACAACGCCGTCTGGGGCGGCCTGAACGAGGTCCTCCACAGCCACAACTGACGCGCCGTCGCCCGCCTGTCGGCTAGCCGACAGGCGGGCGGAACTGCCACTGCTCGTTGAGGCTGGGCTCGCCGCCGGGCGGAGCGGCCTGGACCACGGGGGCGGCGTGGTTCTGGCTGGCTCCGGCCACGTCGAGGACCATGCCGGAGTGGTCCGCGACGATCCCGACGCTGTTCCCGACCTGCGGAACGACGCCGAGGGAGGTGTTCACCAGCGCGGCGCGTCCGGGCGGGCGGACGAACCACCACACCTGGTTGCTGCCGCCCGAGCAGTTCGCCTGCACCACGGGGGCCCCGTGGGCCCGACTGCCGTGCGCCACGTCCAGGCACAAGCCGGAGTGCCGCGCCTGGATCTTGAACTTGACGCCGTCGCCCTGGGGCAGGAGGCGCCACTGCTGGTTGTGGGTGCCCACGCACCTCGCCTGCACGACGGGGGCGGCGTGGCTGAAGCTGTTGTTGGCGACGTCCAGGCACTTGCCGGAGTGCTTGGCGGTGATCTGGTAGTAACCACTGCCGACCGCGACCGTCGGCGTCGCGGACGCGGCGGTGCCGCCCAGGCCGGTCAGGGAGGCGGCGACCGCGAGGCCGAGGCCGGCCGCGGCATGCGTGGTCCTTCGCATGGTGGGGGACATGACTTCACCTTCATCGGGTGCGCGTCAACTCTGCTCGTCCGCAGGGAGAATGAAGCTCGGCGTGCACTGACGGCAGGTCCGTGGTCCCTGACCGGACGCCCCCCGTCTCCCCCCAGGCTAGGCCGCGCTCCCGACCGCCGCGACCCAGGGCCGGGGCAGCGGCGCAGCCGTCCGCCGGCCGGGGCGGGGCGCGGGACCGGCGCGGCCGTCACAGGGCCGCGTACGCCCGCTCGAGCTCGCCCAGGTACTGCTCCAGTCGGAAACGGACCTCCTCGACGACCTCGCCGTCGGAGCCCGGGTACATCAGGCCGGACCAGATGACCGTCCCGCCGCGGAGCCGGATCCGGACGGTGAGCCGCTCCGCCCCGTGACCGGGGCCCCGCGGTGCCGCCAGGCCCGCTTCGCGCGGCGTGTCCGCGGGGTAGAGCGGGCCGCCCGGGCGCAGGAGCCGGCGCGGATCGAGGCCGGCCATGGCGCCGTCGCTGCGCGCCACCAGATCGAGGCCGTCGACGAAGAGGTACGTGTGGACCGCGGGGCACACCGGCGGTCCGGGACACGCGGTGACGAGCAGCGTGCTCAGGGCGCCGGCCGGGCCGACGGGCCCGGCGGACCTCAGCGTGCGCGGGGAGCTACGAGGCATCCGCCTGATGTGACGTCATATCGCGATCCTACCGACCGCGCGGCGCCCGGCCCGAGAATTCTCCGGGTGCCGGCAGACCGCGCTCCGCTCGGCGCCGGGCGGGCCCGTCAGTGCAGGGGGATCGTACGGATCAGGCCCGCGAAGGCCTGCTGTTCCGCCTCGGTCAGTTCCACCGTCTCCATCGGGTGCGCGGAGGTGCCGCGCTGGGCCGGGATGACCGAGAGGCCCTCGAAGGCGACTGGCTCCGACTGGTGGACACGGCTGTCCCACAGCATGTGGCCCAGGCCGATGACCCAGACGAGGGCTGCCACGAGCAGGACGGCGATGCCGATTTCCTGGGCGAGGGAGATGGAGGGGAACACGCGGTCCTCCAAAAGAGTGCGGTCAAGATCGGGCGTGGGGACACTCAACACCAGAATCGCCCGAATGGGTAGGGATGTGCCGAGTGTCACGCCAGGGCCAAAGGTCCTGCCCTCCCTCGGATGCAGACCCGTCGGCCCGTCCGTCGGCCCGTCGGCCGGGTCCTACAGCCGCAGCTTGAAGCCCTCGTGGCTCCGTGCGAAGCCCAGCCGCTCGTAGAAGCGGTGTGCGGCGCTCCGCCGTTTGTCGCTGGTCAGCTGCATCAGGCCGCAGCCCCGCTCGCGGGCCCGCTGCACCGCCCGCTCCATCAGCTCGGCCCCCAGCCCTCCGCCGCGCCGGTCCGCGCGGATCCGTACCGTCTCCACGAGGGCCCGGTCCCGCCCGCCCTGTCCGAGCCCCGGGACGTACGTGAGCTGCAGACAGCCGAGGACGATCCCGTCCTCCTCGAGGACCAGCAACTCGTTGCGCGGGTCCACCTCGATCGCGGCGAAGGCCCGCGCGTGGGCCTCCGTGACCGCGACGCCGGTGCCGGTGCCGGTGCCGGCCCCGGTCCCGCTCTCGGTGCCGGTCCCGGCCGGCGCCGCGGTGCCCTGCGCGAGCAGGGCGAGTACGGCGGGCAGGTCCTGGCGCGTCGCGGTACGGAAGATCATGCCTGGATCATGCCAAGGGGCCGGGCGGCTGTGCGGCCCGGCCCCCGACGGCCCCGCTACGGGCGGAAGCGCACGACCTGCGGGTCGTGGTCGCTGTTCTGGGCCGCGAACTCCGCGTTGATGTGCACGCTGTCGTACGTGAACTGCTTGATCGACGGGCTCGTCAGGATCTGGTCCAGCACCTGCGCGTTGCCCTGGTAGACGTAGGAGTACCGCTCGGCCTTCGGCAGGGACTTGACCGCCGCGTACAGCGCCCCGCCGTCCTCCAGCGCCGTCGTGGTGCCCGAGAACTCGAAGTCGTTGATGTCGCCGACGGCGAGGACCGCGGCCTTCTTGTCCACCGCCAGGATGTCCTTCACGAAGGCGTTCACCGCCTGCGCCTGCAGCAGCCGCTTGGCCTCGGAGGAGCGGACCGGGGGCTGGTGCACGGAGGTCAGGCCCTCGTCGCCGCCCTTGGACCCGAAGTGGTTGGCGATCACGAAGACCGTCTTGCCGCGGAAGACGAACTCGCCGGCCAGCGGCTTGCGGCTGTCCGCCCATGCAGGGTTCGCCGGGTCGATGCGGCCGGGGGAGTGCGTCAGGGCGGCCTTGCCGTTCTCCGTCGTCACACCGGTCGCCGTCACCGCGTCGCCCGCGGCGCGCTCGGTGAAGGAGACCCGCGCCGGGTTGAAGAGGAACACCTGGCGGATGTTGCCGCCGGGCTCGCCGCCGTCCTTGTTGTTCTCCGGGTTGACGGTCCGCCACTGGTACGCCGGACCGCCCGCGGCGGCGATCGCCGCCGTGAACTTCGTCAGCGTCGCCTCGGCCGAGACGGTGCCGTCGTTCTTGGCGCCGTTGTCGTCCTGGATCTCCTCCAGGGCCACGACATCGGGGGAGGCGAGGTTCTCGACGACGGCCTTCGCGAGGTTGTCGAACTTCTCCTGCGGGTCGCCCGGGTCGAGGTTCTCGACGTTGTACGTGGCCACCGCGAGCTCGTTCGCGGCCTGCGCCTTGGTCTTCTCGGGTGCGAGGGTGCCCGCCTTGACCGTGCCGAGGGTGCGGGCCGCCAGCGTGTAGCCGCCGAACTGGTTGAAGTCCATCGGGCCTTCGGTGACGCCGACCAGCTTGTCGCCGACGTTGGCCACGGGGAACGGCTGCTGCGCGAGCGGCGCGAGCTGCTGGATCTGCAGGCGGCCGGTGTTCTGGGACTCGTACGAACCGTAGAGCGTGCCACCGCGCTTGGCGGTGTTCTCCCAGCCCTTCACCGTGACCCACAGCTCCGCGTACGGGTCGGTGGCGCCGACCACGCGGGAGGTGCCGATCTTGATGTTCATGCCCTCCAGCGCCTCGTAGTAGTCGAGGGCGAAGCGGGAGGGTTCCAGGGTCAGGCCGTTGATGCTGCCGGCGGCGGCGGGGTCGCCCGCCGGGGCGTACGCACACGGGACCGAGTACTCGTTGACGGCGGTGGCCTCGGGCAGCGCGTTGCCCGAGGAGGCCACGGTCACGACCGGCTTGGAGATCTGGGTGACCGACTGGTTCCCGGAGGAGGCGCCGCCGGGGATGTACTCGCCGACCAGACCGGAGACCTTGACGGCGTCGCCGACGGCGACGGTCGGGACGGAGCTCGTGAAGACGAACACGCCCTCGCTGGTGGCGTCGTTGTCGTCGGCGTCCGGGTCCTGCATCCAGAAACCGCGCGAGCCGTACGTGCGGACACCGGTGACGATGCCCTCGACATCGGTGACCTGCTTGCCGACGAGCGGGGATATCCGGGTGGCGCCCTGGATGTCGTGGATGCGTATCGGATCGGCGGACGCGGCGCCTTCGGCCGCCTCGGCGGTGCCCGCGAGCAGGCCGGTGGCCAGGGCGGTGGCGACGAGGGCCGCGACGGCGGCGGAACGGGGATGCGAGGAGCGCATGGGCGGGAACTCCGGTGTGAGGAGGGGGAAGCAAATATCTACGCGCGTCAATTTCCTTCTTGGTCAGTAAAGTTGTCAAGCCCTCCAGGGAACACGGCAGCTGTCTGTGGGATGAACCAAAGGCGATCGCCGGTCGGGCGCGCCCGAAATGCGTCTACGCTGGGGCGCCGTACGGCCCGCCCCGACCGGGCTGCCCGAGCCGCCTGAGCTGCCGGAGCCGCCCGCACACCCGAACCATCCGTGCCCGCGAGGAGAACCGCCCCCATGTCCGCAGACTCGCACCCCACGCTGCCGCCGGTACGGCTGCTCTCCGACGCGGAACTGGCCCGCGACGCCCTCGCCGCCCCGCTGTTCGCGCGCGCGGTACGGCTGGCCCGCTGGGCCGGACCGGGCACCCGCGTGGACGCCGGGGGTGAACTCCTCGCCGCGCAGCTCCCCGAGGCCGTGGCCGTGCTCGGCCTCGACGACGCCGACGAGGACTCCGCCGCGCACGCCGGCCAGGCCTGGCGCGTGGCCGTCGACACCGGTCTGGTCGACGTCACCGAGCCGGAGGAGGACGGAGGCTGGGACTCCGGCGCGGACTCCGACTCCGCCTCCGGTTCCGCCTCCGACTCCGGCGCCGGCCCCGCGGAACCGGGCGACGCGGGCGCGGAGTTCGGGACGGCCGAGCCCGGCGAGGATCTCGCCCTGGTGACCGACGGCTCTCCCGGCGACGTCCTCGACCTGTGGCTGGCCGCCCTGGACACCGTCCTCGCCGACGCGGCGGTGCCCGCGCTGGACGACCTCGTGGACGCCCTCGACGCGGGCGGCGAGATCGACTTCGACCAGCTCGACTGGAACCCGCGCCACGAGGCCGACTTCCTCGACGGTGTCCTGGCCAACCTCTACCTGCTCACCGTCGCCGAGGGCGGCACGGCCGAGGAGCCGGTCCCCCTGCCCGTCCTCGCCGCCTCGATGGTGGTGCCGCAGGACATGGGGGACCCGACCGACGCCGTACTGGAACAGGTCTCGGACGCGATGATGCGCCTCGACGACCAGTTCCGGCAGCTGGAACCGATCGGGCTCGTGGAGTTCCGCCCCGTCGACGAGGCGCTGATGGCGGAGGCCGACGACGAGGAGCTCGCGGCGGGCGCGAACCCCGGCGACAGGGGCGTGGCCGACGACGAGGACGTCTCCCGCTACGGAATGGTCCGGCTGACCCCGCTCGGCCTGTACGGGGTCCGCGCGCGGATGCTGGAAGCCGGGGTCGATGCCCCGGCCCTCGGCGAACTGGCGGACAAGGGCGCCGACGTGCTGCTCGACGTGGTCTCCCACTACTCCGAGACCGCGGCCCAGGCCGAGATCGACCACTGGCTGTCCGGCCGCCCGGTGTCCAGCGCCGCCGAAGAGCTGCTCGCCGCGGCCCGCGGCGCCGACGAGGGCGCCCCGCTGCGCCGGCTGCGCTGTCAGCAGGCCCTCGCTCCGGCGGGGGAGCAGGCCGAACCGGCGGTCCGCGCGGTGCTCGACGACCCGGAGCTCGGCGGGCTCGCCCGGGTCTGGCTGGCCGAGCGCGGGGCGGCCGACGTACCGGCTCCGGGCGAGACGATGGTGTTCTGGCTGACGATCGACACGATCGCGGCGCAGCTCGCCGCGGACGGAGAGGGCGAGGCGCGGGAACTGCCCCTCCTGATCGAGTCGCTGACCGCCCACCACACCGGGTTCTTCGACCAGGCGTGGCGGGTGGACCACCCGGCGACGGCGTACGTCCTGGAGGCGATGGGGCGGCTGCACCCCGACAAGAAGGCCGCGAAAGCGGCCCGGAAGGCGGCCTTCAAGGCGCGTTCTCGCGCCGCGTGAGGCAGCGGTAACCAGCCGTTCCCCCAGTGGAGTCGGCCATCGGGGACACGGGAAAGGGGACGGTTCGTTTTCCCGGGTAGTTCAGTCGGCGTTCACGTGCGGGCGGGAGCGTGTGCGCCGACGACCGCATGACAGGCGCACCACCTCCCCACCCCTGGAGACCAGATGCCGCTCAGCCGCAGAGACTTCACCGCCCGCACCGTCCTCGCCGGGGCGGGAGTCGCCCTCACGGGAACGGTCGGCGCACTCGCCACCGCCCCTGGTGCCCTCGCCGCCGACGACGGCGCGTCGCAGGGCGGCCACGGCCACCCGCGCGTTCCCGGCTACGGCCCGCTCGTCCCGGACCCGGCCGGCATCCTGGCCCTCCCCGCGGGATTCACCTACAGGGTGATCACCCACAGTGGCGTCACGAAGCTCGACTCCGGCGAGAGCACCCCGTCCAACCACGACGGTACGGCCGCCTTCGAGGGCCACCGGGGAGTCACCCTCCTCGTCAACAACCACGAGCTGAAGGGCCCGCGCTCGGGCTGGGCGCACCCCGTCCCGCTCGCCGAGGGCCTGGTCTACGACCCGGCCGCGGCAGGCGGCTGCACGGTCGTCGAGGTCCGCCGGGGCGGCGAGGTCGCCGAATGGGTCGGCGTCGCCGGCACGTCGACCAACTGTGCGGGCGGCGCGACCCCCTGGGACACCTGGCTGACCTGCGAGGAGACCGAGGACCTGGCCGGCAAGAACGGGATGACCAAGGACCATGGCTACGTCTTCGAGGTGGACCCGCACGACCGCCGCGCCAATCGGGCCCCGAAGCCCGTCAAGGCCTTCGGGCGGTACGCGCACGAGGCCGTGGTCATCGACCCGCGCCAGGGCCACGCCTATCTGACCGAGGACGCCTCCGGTCCCAACGGCCTGCTCTACCGCTGGACCCCGCCGAGCGGCTTCCGGCACGGGCGCGGCAAGCTCCGTACGCTCGCCGACGACGCCGGCGTGCTGGCGGCCGCCAAGTGTTTCGACAGCTCCGGCCGGTTCGTCGACGACCTCTCGCGGGCGACGAAGATCGGCACCACCTACGGGGTCGACTGGGTGCCGGTCGCAGACCGCGACGCGCGCACCGTGCCCGTGCGCAAGCAGTTCGGGGCCTCGGCCGTGACCCGCGCCCGCAAGCTGGAGGGCATGTGGTGGGCCGACGGCGGGGCGTACTTCGTCTCCTCCTACGCCCGTGAGGAGAGCCCGGGCGTGGCGCACGACGGCCAGGTGTGGTTCTACGACGCCAAGCGGCGCACCGTCCGGCTGATGGTCCTGATGGGGGTGAACGCCGACACGACGGTGGACGGCGGCTACGACGGCCCCGACAACATCACGGTCTCCCCGTACGGCGGACTGGTCATCGCGGAGGACGGCTCGGGCCTGCAGCACCTGTTCGGCGCGACCGAGTCGGGGCGCACGTACCCGCTGGCCCGCAACGAGATGAACATGGGCACGGCCGAGGAGCCGGAGTACTCGGAGTTCACCGGGGTCTGCTTCTCCCCGGACGAGCGGACGCTGTTCGCCAACATCCAGGACCCGGGCATCATGCTGGCCATCACGGGCCCGTGGCGGCGCGCGCACTGAGACCGCGGGGCCCACAGGCCCAGGCACGAGAGAGCCGCCGGGCCCACGGGCCCCGGCGGCTCTCTCATGTCATGCGTTGCGGCGGTCGTCCTGCGGGTCCGGCTAGGGGGAGTCCTCGGCGTGGCTGGCCGCGGCCCATTCCTCGAGGAGGAACTCGTACGCCTCGGAGGGCCACTCGCCGTCCACCCGGCTCTCGACGAGTCGCCGGATCGCCTCGTTCGCCTCGGCGGCGGACGGGCGGTCGGGTCCCGCGGGCTGGAGTGTCTGGTGCATGGTTCCAAGGCTACGGGTGGGCACTGACAGAGACCTCCGCTTTCAGGGTGGAATCAATCACCCGGCACGCTCCGGAGCGGCGCACGGTCGCTCCATGTGCCCGCTCACCTGCTCAGAGTGCCTGGGCGGCCGGCTTGACCATGCCCCGCACTGTGCGCGACTTCACAAATTCGCCGATGGCCGTCATCTCCCATTCGCCGGAGAACTGCTTGATCAACTTGGCCATCATGACGCCCGTCTGCGGTTCGGCGCCGGTGAGGTCGAAGCGCACCAGCTCCTCGCCGCTCGCGGCGTCGATCAGGCGGCAGTAGGCCTTGGCCACCTCGGAGAACTTCTGCCCGGAGAAGGAGTTGACCGTGAAGACCAGGCCCGTGGTGTCGGCGGGGAGCCGGCCGAGGTCCACGACGATCACCTCGTCGTCGCCTGCACCCTCGCCGGTGAGGTTGTCGCCGGAGTGCTTGACGGACCCGCCGAGGATCGACAGCTTGCCGAAGTAGCAGCTGTCGATGTGGTTGCGCTGCGGGCCGTACGCGATGACGGAGGCGTCGAGGTCGATGTCCCGGCCGCCGAAGGCCGGCTCCCAGCCGAGACCCATCTTGACCTGGGAGAGGAGCGGGCGGCCGCCCTTGACCAGGGAGACGGTCTGGTTCTTCTGGAGGTTCACCCGGCCCTTGTCCAGGTTGATCTTTCCGGCGCCCGGGGCGGGGGCCTGCGCAGCGGGGGCCGGGGCGGGCGCCGGGGGCGCCGCGGGCGTCTGGCCGCCGAGCCAGGGGGAGACCGGGTGGACGGGCGGCGCCGGCGGAGCCGGCGGCACGGGCGGGGCGGCGGGCGCGGCGACCGGGGCGGGAGCCGGCTCGTCCTCCACCGAGACCCCGAAGTCGGTCGCGATACCGGCGAGGCCGTTCGCGTACCCCTGGCCGACCGCGCGGACCTTCCAGACGCCGCCGCGCTGGTAGACCTCGACGACCACCAGGGCGGTCTCCGTGCCGAGCTGCGGCGGGGTGAAGGTGGCGATCACGGATCCGCCGACCGCGTCCCGCACGGTGGCGGTGGGCTCGATGCCCTGGAAGGACTGTCCGGCCGCGTCCGGACTGGCGGTGATCACGATCCGCTCGATCCCCGGCGGGAGCGCGGCGGTGTCCACGGTGATCGAGTCCGGGGTCGTGCCGCCGCCGGAGCGGTAGCTGACGCCGGGGCCGGCCGGCTGGTTGAAGAAGATGAAATCTGCGTCGGAACGCACCTTGCCGTCGGCGGCGAGGAGCAGCCCGGACACGTCGAGCCGCACCGGGGCAGCCACGTCGACCGTCACGCGGACGGTGTTGAGCGGCAGATTGGAACCAGGGGTCATAGCGGTCATGCCCGGTGAACGACCGAGGTCGCTTTGCCGTTCCCTTGCTTTCGCCCGGGATTTCGGCGCGCGCGGACCCGCGCGCGGGCGTCCGCTCAGCCCCGGTTGCGCGGGTGGTTCCGGGCCGTCCGCTCGTTGCCGAACTTGTAGGCGCCCGTCCAGCGGGCCATCACCAGCTGCGCGTCACCGGCCTCGACCTCGGCCAGGAACTTCTCGGCCCGGGCGCCCCGGAGCGTGGTCGCGGAGCGGCCCCGGTGGGTGATGGCGACGTGGTCGCCCAGTTGTTCGTACGAGAATCCGTGCGGTTTCGGCATGGGAGGCAGAGTGCCGCGCCCGGCGTGGGGCGGCAACGCAATTAACCGTCCGGCGTGCCGTGTCAGCGGCTCCTGGGCACGGACACCTTGTGGCCGGGGTAGACGTGGTCGGGGGTCACGATCGCGGTCACCGCCTCGCCGAAGAACGCGCTGGGCTCCTTGCCGTCGTGCAGCACGTCGGTGTTGAGGAGGCCGACCAGGGTCGCCCGCGCCCCGGGCAGGTAGACGGCCAGGCTCTCGTACCCGGGCAGCGAGCCGTTGTGCCCGATCCAGCCCTGGACGTCGAAGATGCCCAGCCCGTACCCGGCGCCGGGGATGCCGACCGGGGAGGTCTTCAGGCGCTGCGCCTGCGTCGCGGGTGTCAGGAGCGTCCCGGTGGCGAGGGTGCGGGACCAGCTGCGCAGGTCCTGGAGGTCGGAGATGATCGCTCCGGCGGCCCAGCCCCAGGAGGGGTTCCAGTCGGTCGAGTCCACGATCTTGCCCGAGGCCGACTGATCGGTGTAGCCGTGCGCGTGCGGTTCGGGGAACTCGGCACCGGTCGGGAAGACCGTGTGGTGCAGCCCGGCCGGCTCCAGCACGTCCTTCTGGATGACCTCGTGGAGGGGGCGGCCGGTGACCTTCTCGATCAGCAGGCCGATCAGGATCAGGTTCGTGTTGGAGTACTCGAACTGCTCGCCCGGCGCGAACCGCACCGGGTGCTTGAACGAGTAGTCCAGCAACTCCTGCGGCGTGAAGGGGCGTTCGGAGCCCGTGTCGAGCCGCTTGTCGAAGTCTTCGTCCTCGCTGTAGTTGTAGAGCCCGCTGCGCATGCCGGCCAGTTGGCGCAGGGTGATGCGGTCCCCGTTCGGGACGCCGGTGACGTACGTGCCGATCGGGTCGTCCAGGCCGATCTTCCCCTGGTCGACCAGTTGGAGGAGGGCGGTGACCGTGAACGTCTTGGTCTCGCTGCCGATCCGCATGTTCAGACCGGGCTTCATGGGCGCTCCGGTCACCTTGTCCGCCACGCCGAAGCTCTTCACGTAGCTTCCCTTGCCGGGGGCCCACAGGCCCACCGTCACGCCCGGCACCCCCGTCTCGCGCATGACCTGGCGGACGGCCGCGTCCAGCTGCGCCGCGACGGCCGGCGTGAGCCGGGGGAAGTCGGAGCCGGTGCCGGGGGAGGGGGAGGGGGCGGACGGAGCGGCGGAGGCGGAGGGCGGCGGGGCGCTCGCCCCGTACGCGGAGCCCGCGGCGGCCGGGGCGAGCAGGAGACCCGCGGCTGCGGCGGCCGCACAGGCCCAGCGCAGCCGAATCCGTTGCGGCTTCACGGCAAGGCCTCCTGTCGTACGGGGACCAGGGCGACAGCACAGGCCACCAGCGTAGGCCCGCCCCCGACCGGTCGCCCGCGCGGCAGAGGGGCGGGCCGGCCGGTCCCGCCCCGGCCCGCCCCTCAGGTGGCCCGTGCCCGCCCGGTCACGGCACTAGGCGGGCAGGTCGCCCGTGACCCGGCGCGGCAGCCCCAGCGGGTTGGCCTCCCGCAGCTCCGGCGGGAGCAGGGCGTCCGGGACCGACTGGTAGGCCACCGGCCGCAACCAGCGCTCGATCGCCGTGCCGCCGACGGAGGTGGAGTGCGAGGTCGCCGCCGGGTAGGGGCCGCCGTGGTGCTGGGCCGGGGCCACCGCGACACCGGTCGGCCAGCCGTTGACCACGACCCGGCCGGCCAGCGTCGTGGCCTGGGAGAGCAGCTCCGCCGCGGGCCCCGGGCCGCCGTCGGTCTCGGCCGCCGACAGCTGGAGGGTCGCGGTGAGGTTCCCGGGGAGCCGGCCGAGCAGGGCGGCCGCCTCGTCCTGGCCGGCGTACCGGGCGAGCACGGTGACGGGGCCGAAGCACTCCTCCAGGAGGACCTCGTAGGGCCCTCCCTCCAGGAGGGTCCGCGCCGGCACGCTCAGGTAGCCCGCTCCGACGGTGTGCTCGCCCCCGGAGCCGGGGGTGACGGGCACGTCCACCCCGGGCAGCGCGGCCCGCTCGCGCACCCCGGCGACGAAGTTCTCCCGCATCCGGTGATCGAGCAGCACCCCCGGCTCGGTCTCCCCGAGCGCCTTGGTGAGCGCGCCGGCGACCCGGTCGCCGTCCGCTCCTTCGGGTACGAGGACCAGCCCGGGCTTGACGCAGAACTGGCCGACGCCGAGCGTGACCGAACCCGCCAGCCCTGCTCCGATCTCCTCGGCGCGCTCGGCGGCCGCCGCGGGGGTGACCACGACGGGGTTCAAGGAGCCCAGTTCCCCGTGGAAGGGGATCGGAACGGGCCGTGCGGACGCGGCGTCGAACAGGGCCCGGCCGCCGCGGATGGAGCCGGTGAACCCGGCGGCGGTGACCAGTGGGTGCCGGATCAGCTCGAGGCCCGCGTCGAACCCGTGCACCACGGCGACCACTTCGGCCGGCAGCCCAGCGGCGACGGCCGCCCGGCGCAGCAGCGAGGCGCACAGCTCGGAGGTGGCGGGGTGGTCGGGGTGGGCCTTGACCACCACCGGGCAGCCGGCGGCCAGCGCGCTGGCGGTGTCCCCGCCGGGGACGGAGAAGGCCAGCGGGAAGTTGGACGCGGCGTAGACCGCGACCACGCCCAGCGGCACCTTGTAGCGGCGCAGTTCGGGGCGGGGCGGGGCGGAGGCGGGATCGGCGCGGTCGATGCGGACGTCGAGGTAGGAGCCCTCCTCCACGGCGTCGGCGAAGGCGCGCAGCTGGCCGGTGGTGCGGGCCAGCTCGCCGGTGAGCCGGCCGGGGCCGAGCGCGGTCTCGGCGTCGGCGGCCTCGACGACGTGGGCGACGGCCTCGTCGAGGAGTGCGGCGGCCGCGCGCAGGAAGGCGGCGCGGGCGGTCGCGTCGGCGAGGGCGCCGCGGGCGGCGTGGGCCGCGCGCACGGCTTCGTCCACCTCCCGGGGTGTGGCCTCCACCGCAACCTGCTCACGCTGCTTCCCGGTGCGGGGGTCCACACTCCAGACTGGTGTTGCTGCCATGGCGAACTGCCTCCTGGATCTCCGCTGACCCGCGCGGTCGCGTTCAGTATGGTGAACGCCGTTCCGGTGGATGAATGATCACATCCACCGTGGACTCTATTTCCACGCCTTCCGGGTTGACAAGCGACGAACCGGAACGCGCGGGAGCCGAGCGAGCGACAGAGGGGCACGAAGGCGCATGACGACGACAGCTGAGTCGGGGGGCTCGGGCGCACCTGCGGCCGTCAAATCGGCGGTACGCACGGTCCTGTTGCTGGAACACTTCGCGTCACGGCCGGGACTGCACAGCCTGGCCGACATCCAGAGCGACCTCTCCCTGCCCAAGTCCAGCCTCTACATGCTGCTGCGGACCCTGGTGAACCTGGGCTGGGTCGAGACGGACGCGACGGGCACGCGGTACGGCATCGGCGTACGGGCGCTGCTCGTCGGCAGCTCGTACATCGACGGGGACGAGGTCGTCGCGGCGGCGCGGCCGACGCTGGACCGGCTCTCCGACGACACGACGGAGACCATCCACCTGGCCCGGATGGACGGGACGAGCGTGGTCTACCTCGCCACCCGGCAGTCCCAGCACTACCTGCGGCCGTTCACCCGGGTCGGCCGGCGGCTGCCGGTGCACTCGACGGCGCTCGGCAAGGCGCTGCTGGCCACGCACACCGACGAGGAGGTACGGGGGCTGCTGCCGCGGCGGCTGGAATCCGTCACCGAGCACACCGTCACCGACCGGGAACGGCTCATCGAGGAGCTGGCGCTGGTGCGCGAGCAGGGGTACGCGGTGGACCGGGAGGAGAACACCCTCGGACTGCGCTGCTTCGGGGTGGCGGTGCCGTACCGCACGCCGGCACGGGACGCGGTGAGCTGCTCGGTGCCGGTGGCGCGGCTGACGCCGGGCCACGAGCAGGTCATCAAGGCAGCGCTGTTCGAGGCCCGGGACCGGCTGTCGGTGGTGACGCGCCGGATGTAGGCGCGGGTGGCGCGCGGAGGGCATGGTTCCTCCCCCGCGCGGGGGAGGCGGTTCCCCTTCAGGGGGGAGGTGGCGGGCGCGCGGACACGGGACCGTTGGGTCATGACCACACGAGCCGTTCGGACGCGGCGCTCCCCGCGGCCGACGCACGACGAAGCACCGCCGCCCTCCCACCGCCCGGGGGCCGGGCGCAAGGTCCTGGCCGCGGCCGCCGTCGCCGCCACCGTCCCCTACCTGACGCTGAAGACCGCCTGGCTGGCCGGGAGTCACCTCGGGATACCGACGGGCAGCATGCTGCTGGAGCCCCGGCCGTTCGTCATCGTGGCGAATGCCGTCACGGTGCTCATGGACGCCGCCGTGATCGCGCTCGTGCTGGTGCTCACCAGACCCTGGGGCGCGCGGGTGCCGTCGTGGCTGCTGGTCGTCCCGGCCTTCGTCGCCACCGGCCTCCTCACGCCCATAGGCCTCGCCTTCCCCGGCCAACTCCTTCTGAGAGCGCTGGGCCTGGGCCCGGACGCGGCCGTGCGGGCGGCCCAGCAGCCCTTCCTCGACCCTTGGGTCTTCCATGTCGTCTATACGGGCTTCATCGTCCAGGCGCTCGCCCTGGCCGGTCTGTTCGTGCCCTATGCGCGGGAGCGTTGGGGACGGCGCTGGCAAGGCCCCCTCGGCGCGCGGCTCCCGTCACCCACGGGGGTGGTGGCGGGAGCCGCGGCGGCGCTGGCCCTCGTGGTCTCGGCGACGCAGTTCTACTGGGCCTTCGGAGGCACGGCAGGACGCACCGGGGAACAGGTCGCGCAGTACTCCTCGGACATCGGCGTGGGCTTCGCCGTGCACGGGATATGCGCGCTGACCGCCGCTGCCGGCGCGGTGCTGCTCGCCGCGGGCGGGACCCGGCGGGCGGGGTGGCCGCTGGCCGTCGCGTGGACCGGGTCGGCGGCGGCCCTGTGCTGGGGGATGTGGATGCTGGCCGCCTTCACGGCCGAGGACGCCGGCCCGCACGAACGGACCACCGCCGCGGCCTACTTGATCTACGCTGGTCATATGGTCACCGCCCTCCTCGCGACCGCCGTCACGGGCCGGTTCCTCGCCGGCCGCCGCGCGGTCTGAGGAGACGGGCGTGGAGGGGCCGGGGAGGCGGACACGGGCGGGCCGGTCATGGCCGAGGCGTCGTTCGCTCCCGCGCCGGACTCCTCTGCGATGGATCCATCTGATCCTCGGCGGGGCCCTGCTGATGCCGTACTTCCTGCTGACACAGGTGGTGGTCGGCGCCGTCTGCGGCGGGGTCAACGCGCTCGACTCCCTGCCGCTCAGCCTCGTCGCCTACGCCGCCGCCCTGCCGCTCGTCGCCGCCACCGGGCTGTTCGCACTGGTCCGGCCGATGGCGGTCGCCGCTGCGCGGGCCCTGTGCGGGGTGCCGGGGGAGCGGTTCGCCGAGGGGCCGGCGCGGACCTGGGCGGCCCGGGGCCGGACGTCGCTCTGGTGGACCCTGCACCTGGGGGTCGGCGCGCTCGTCAGCGGGATCAGTCTGGCGGCCCCGCCCATGGCGGTGGTGCTGATCGCCCTGCCGTTCGTGAGCGCGCTGCGCGAGATGCCGCTCGGCCCCGGCCGGTTCGGTACGGGGGCCCAGATGTACCTGGCCCCGTTGGCCGGGGTCGCGCTGCTGGCCGGGGTGGTCCTGTGCGCCGCCGGGGCCGGGGCGCTGCTGGCCCGGCTGGCGCCCGTGCTGCTCGGGCCGACGGCGGCGGACCGGCTGGCGGCCGCCGAGGAGCGGGCCGCCGAGCTGGCGGTGCGCGGCCGCCTGGCGCGGGAGCTGCACGACGCGGTCGGGCACGCGCTGAGCGCGGTCACCCTCCAGGCGGCCGCCGCCCGGCGGGTGCTCGACAGCGACCCCGGCTTCGTACGGGACGCGCTGGCCGCGATCGAGGACACCACGCGGCGCACGGTGGGGGAGCTGGACGCCGTCCTCGGCCTGCTGCGGGACGGGGACGCGGGCGGCGACGGTGCGGCGGATGGTGCGGCGGATGGTGCGGCGGGCGGTCCGGCGGGCGGGGCAGGGAGGTCCGCGGCCGGGCCGACGCTCGCCGCCGACCTCGACGGGCTGCTGGAGCGAAGCCGGGCCTCCGGGATCCCGATCACCGCCCGCCGGGACCCGGGACCGGCCGGGGACTGGGAGCGGCTCCCGGCGATCGTCTCGCGGGAGGCGTACCGGATCGTTCAGGAAGGCCTGACCAATGCCCTGCGGCACGGGGCGGGCCCGGTCGACCTGCGGATCCTCGTACGGATACGCGGCGGCCGCACCCGACTGGAGATCACCATGACGAACGAACGGACCACCGTTCCGCAGGCCCGCACCACCGGGGGCCGGGGCCTGCGCGGGGCCACCGAGCGGGCCGTGCTGCTCGGCGGGCACGTCGAGGCCGGGCCGCACGAAGGCCGGTGGCGGCTGCGGGCCGTCCTCCCGCTCGGCGGGGGGACCCGATGACCCCGCCGGTGCGCGAGCCGCTGCGCGTGGTGGTGGCCGACGACGAGCGGATGGTCCGCACCGCCCTGCGGGTCATCCTCGACGCCGAGCCCGACATGGAGGTCGTCGGGGAGGCGGCCACCGGCGCCGAGGCCGTGACGGTGGTGCGCGCCCTCGCCCCGGACGTGGTGCTGATGGACGTCCGGATGCCGGAGGTCGACGGCATCCGGGCCATCGAGCGGATCCTCGCCACCATGGCGGAGCCGCCCCGGATCGTGGTGGTCACCACGTTCGAGAACGACGCGTACGTGTACGACGCGCTGCGCGCGGGAGCCGCCGGGTTCCTCCTCAAGCGGGCCGAGCCCGACGAGCTGACCGGCGCGGTCCGGCTCGTGGCCCGCGGCGACTCGCTGCTCTTCCCGGCGGCCGTCCGCTCCCTGGCCGCCGCCCGCGTCCCGGCCGGGGCCGGTCCCGCACCCGCGCCCTGGGTGGCCCGGCTCACGGACCGGGAGGCGGACGTACTGCGGCTGATGGCCACCGGCCTCTCCAACCACGAGGTGAGCCGGCGCCTCGGCGTCGGGCCGCAGACGGTCAAGACGCACGTGGCCGCGGTCCTGGCCAAGACCGGCTCGCGGGACCGCACCCAGGCGGTCATCGCGGCGTACGAGGGAGGGTTCCTCAGGAGGACGGGTTCCGCATGAGGAAAAGCTGAGAACTCCGCCACAATCGGGGCAGAGCGGAACGGCCGGGACGGCTGGGACGTCCTTCTGGGGGATGAACAAGACGATCAGGCGAGCGTCGGTCTTCTGTCTGCTCCTGGTACTGGCCCTTTTGGTGCGGGTCACCTGGGTGCAGGCGTACCAAGGCCAGGCCCTCGCAGACGACCAGAACAACCGGCGGAACCTCATCGGGAAGTACGAGAACCCGTTGGGGAACATCATCGTGGGCGGGTCGGCGGTCACCGGGTCCACGAAGACGGGCGGGCGGGACTTCCAGTACAAGCGGACCTATACCGACGGCCCGCTGTACGGACCGATCACCGGGTACAGCTCGCAGGCCTACGGTTCCAGCATGCTGGAGGGCGTCTACAAGGACGTCCTCAACGGCTCGGACCCCCGGCTCAAGAGCATCATGGACACGCTCACCAACAAGCGCGCCGACCCGGGCAACGTCCTGACCACGATCGACAGCGCCGTCCAGAAGGCCGGGTACGACGCGCTCCAGGGCAAGCAGGGCTCCGCCGTGGCCATCGACCCCGCCACCGGCGAGATCCTGGCCATCGTGAACAACCCCTCCTTCGACCCGGGCCGGATCACGGGCGCCACGGACGAGGCGGCCTGGAAGGAACTCAACGCCGACGAGGGCAGGGCGATGGAGAACGTGGCGCTGCGCAAGCCGCAGGCGCCCGGATCCACCTTCAAGCTGGTCACCCTGGCCGCGGCCATCGAGAACGGCCTGGTCACGAACATCGACACGCCCACGTCGATCCCCGGCGACTACACGATCCCCGGAACGAGGACCAAGCTGCCCAGCGAGGCGGGGGACGCGGCGTGCCACAACGTCTCCCCCCGGACCGCGCTGAAGCTGTCCTGCAACAACGTCTTCGCGGAGTTCGCCCACACGCTGGGCCAGGACAAGATGCGCGCGATGGCGGAGAAGTTCGGCTTCAACACGGTGCAGAAGATCCCCGTCGAGGCGCGCCCGGCCAGCAAGTACCCGTCGAAGAAGATGTCGGTCGACCAGGTCGCGCAGAGCGGTATCGGCCAGTTCGACGTCCAGGCCACTCCGCTCCAGATGGCGATGGTGGCGGCCGCGATCGAGAACGGCGGCAAGCTGGTCTCCCCGTACGAGGTCTCCGAGGTCACCGACTCCAACGGCAACGTACTGGAGAGCTTCAAGGACCCGAAGTCCGAGCAGGTGATGAGCGCGAGGACCGCCTCGATGATCCAGGACGCCATGATCACGGTGGCCACCGAGGGCGGCGGCAAGAACGCGCTGGTCCAGGGCGCCGAGGTCGGCGCCAAGACCGGTACCGCCCAGCGGGGCGTGAACAACAGCATCTCGCCGCTCGCCTGGTTCACCTCGTACGGAAAGCTGAACGGCAAGCAGATCGTGGTGGCCGTCGTGATCGACCGGTCGGACACCGACCGCTCCGAGATCGGCGGCGGCAAGCTGGCCGCGCCCGTCGCGCAGAAGATGATGGAGGCGTGGCTGAAGAAATAGCCGCGCCGGCCGCCCCGTACGCGTGGCCGAATCGGGAGCGTGCCGAAGGCGCGGCAGGCGCGCCGGGAACCGCGAGGGTTCCCGGCGCGTTTCCTTTCCCATGATCAGAACAGCGCGCCCCGCCGACCTCGACGCCATCGCCGCCCTCCACACCCGGGCCCGCGCCACCTACTACCGGGGCCGGATACCCGAGGAGGCCTACGGCGGCGCGGCCGAGCTGGAGCGCAGCCGCGAGGGCTGGTCCCGGGCGGTCGCCCGCGAGGGCGCCGGCGACGGTGTGCTGTGCGCCGAGCGGGACGGCGAGCTCACCGGCGTGGCGGCCTTCCGCACCGCCGACGGCGAGACCACGCTCACCCAACTGCACGTGGACCCCGTGCACTGGCGCCGGGGCACCGGGGCCGCCCTGCACGCGGCCTGCCTCGACGCCTGGCGCCGCGCGGGCGTCCGCAGGGTCCGCCTGGAGGTCTACGAGCACAACCTGCGCGCCCAGGCCTTCTACGCCGCCCACGGCTGGGTCCCCGACACCTCCGGAGCCCCGGCCGGCTCCCACCGGATCCTCTGGCTCACGGTGCGGGAGCCCGCCGGGGAATGAGGCCGGACCCCAGTTGGTTGAACACGTAACCGTTCATTCCCCGGGCGGTCCCCGGGGTGCCCCGGACCACGGAGAGAAGAAGGAACATGCGCGTCGAGATCTGGAGCGACATCGCTTGCCCCTGGTGCTACATCGGCAAGGCCCGTTTCACCAAGGGGCTGGCCGAGTTCGCGCACCGCGACGAGATCGAGGTCGTCTTCCGCTCCTTCGAGCTCGACCCGAACAGCGCCAAGGGCGAGGTGGCGCCCGTCCTGGAGATGCTGGCCAAGAAGTACGGCCGCACCCTCGACGAGGCCCGGGGCATGGAGGAGCACGTCGCCGCGAGCGCCCGCGCCGAGGGGCTGACGTACCGCACCGACGGCCGCGACCACGGCAACACCTTCGACGTCCACCGCCTGCTGCACCTGGCCGCCGCCCGCGGCCGCCAGGAGGAGCTGCTCGACCTCGCCTACCGTGCCAACTTCGCCGAGGAGCGCTCGGTCTTCGACTCCGAGACCCTCGTCGCGCTCGCCGTCGAGGCCGGGCTGGACGAGGCCGAGGCGCGCACGGTGCTGGCCGACGACTCCGCCTACGCCGCCGAGGTGCGGGCCGACGAGCGCGAGGCGGCCGAACTGGGCGCGAACGCCGTGCCGTTCTTCGTGTTCGACCGCCGCTACGGCATCTCGGGCGGCCAGCCCGCCGAGGTGTTCACCCGTGCGCTGGAGCAGGCCTGGGCCGGCCGCGAGGTGCTCGCGCCCGCCGTCCCCGACGGCGAGGTCTGCGAGCCCGACGGCGCCTGCGCGGTACCGCAGGCCTGACCGGCCCTGCCGCGCACCGAGCCGGGACCGGTCCCGGCTCGGGCCGGGCTGGGTCGGGGCGATCGCCGCATATAAGTGTTTCTTTGGTGCAGTGCGCAAAACCAGGGAATGGACTGCGGGTTGATCCTGGCGCAGAGTGGACGCCATGGATCTTCTGTCGCCCGAAGCCGTCCGCGCCGAGTTCGCGCACTCCACCACCTACCTCAACACCGCCACCTGCGGAGTCCTGCCGCTCGCGGCCGTGGCCGAGGTCCACCGGCTGGCCGACGCGGCGGGCGCCGGAATCCCGGCGGGCTCCGGCGACTTCGACCGGGTGAACCGGGTACGGGACGCGTTCGCCCGCCTCGTCGGCGTGGCCCGGGACCGGGTGGCCGTCGGCTCGGCCGTCTCCACCCACGTCGGCCTGATCTCCGCTGCGCTCCCGGCCGGATCCGAAGTCCTCTGCCCCGAAGGCGATTTCGCCTCCGTCATCAACCCCTTCGTGGTGCGCGCGGACCTCAAGGTCCGCTTCGCCCCGCTGGAGTCGATCGCCGAGGCCGTCGGCCCGGACACGACGCTGGTCGCGCTGAGCGCCGTGCAGTCCGCGGACGGGCGCACGGCGGACCTGGCGGCGGTCCGCGCCGCGACCGCCGCGCACGGGGCGCGGATGCTGGTCGACGCCACCCACGCGGTGGGCTGGCTGCCCTTCGACGCCTCGCCCTACGCATACACGGTCACCGCCGGGTACAAGTGGCTGCTCGGGGCGCGCGGGGTCTCGTACCTCACCGTCTCCGAAGAGGCCCAGCACACCCTGACCCCGCTGCACGCCGGCTGGGTGGCCGCCGCGTCCATGTGGGACGCCACCTACGGCCCGATGCGGCAACTCGCCGACGGGGCCCTGCGCTTCGACGAGTCCCCGGCCTTCCTCGGCTACCACGCGGCCGAGCCCGCGCTGGCCCTGCTCGAGCGGATCGGCATCGGCGCCGTCCACGCCCACGACACCGCCCTGGCCGCCCGCTACCGCGCCGGACTCGCCCGCCTGGGCCTCGAACCCGTCCCCGGCGACGCCCCGATCGTCTCGGTCCCGGGCCTGGCGGACCGCCTGCCGTCCCTCCTGGCCGCGGGCGTCGTCACGGCCGCCCGCGCGGGCAACCTGCGGGCCTCCTTCCACCTCTACAACACGGAGGCGGACGTGGACCGGCTGCTGGACGTCCTCGCGGGCTGACCCCTCACGCACCGGGACGGCGGCCGCCCCCGGCGCGGGACGGGGCGGCGACGAGGCCGGGGCAGGTGCCACGGCGCCCCGACGCCGGGGCGGCGCGGCGACGGCCTAGTAGGAGAGGGCCGCCCGCCAAGCCCCCGTCGCCGCTTCGAGAGCGGGGTCCGGGGAGACGGACAGGGCCGTCGCCAGAGCCGTCAGGGCGGATCGGACGGAGTCCGCGCCGGCCGCGGCGCCGTAGTGGTTGACCCGGATCATCTCGCCGGCCAGTGCGCCCCCGCCCGCCGCGAGGGGAGCCGCGGGATCCGCCGTCAGGGCCAGGGCCGTCACCCTTGAGGCCTCCGCGACCCGCAGCGTGGTGGCCACCGGTGCGGCCGCCGCGTCCTCGGCGACGAACGGGGCGATGCCCAGCGCCGCCGCGCCCGCGCGGGTGGCCGCCGCGGCGGCCGCGTGGCGGGCCGTCACGGCGGACAGGCCCTCCGCCTCGATGCGGTCCAGGCAGGCCTCCAGCGCCAGCATCTCCAGCTGCGCCGGAGCGTGCGGCAGCGCCGTGCGCCCGGCGTCGATCCAGCGCTCCTTCCAGTCCAGCAGGGAGAGGTACGAGCGCCTCGGGGCGGCCGGGTTCTCGGCGAAACGGGCCCACGCGCGCTCCGAGACCGAGACGGCGGAGACACCGGCCGGGCCGCCCATCGCCTTCTGCGCGCCGATCACGCACAGGTCCACGCCCCACTCGTCCGGCAGCAGCGGCTCCGCCCCCACCGAAGCCACCGCGTCCAGCATGAACAGGGCCCCGTGGGCCCGTACCGCCTCGCCGATCTCCGCGACCGGGTTGGTGTTGCCGGTGGCCGCTTCCGCGTGCACCAGCGAGACGAAGTCGATCTGCGGGTGCGCGGCCAGGGCCCGGTCCACCTCGGCGGCGCTCACGGCCGTGTCGAAGGGGACGGCCAGGTCCACCACGGTGGTCCCGCAGTCGCGCAGCCAGTTGCCGAAGGTGTTCCCGTAGGGGCCGGTGACCACGTTCAGCGCGGCCCCGCCCGGCCGAGCGCCCGAGCGGATGCAGCCCTCCAGCGGCAGCAGCGCCTCGCCCTGCGTGATCACCACATCCGCCCGGGTCCGCAGCAACTCCGCGACCCCCCGCTCGATCGACGCGAACCGCGCGGCGGTGAGGGGCGGAAGGTCAAGGAGGGGGTGGTTCACGCTGCTGCTCTCTTCGTCCGGGTCGCCCCGGGGCGTCCGGGCGGCCTGGAGAGCCTACCGAGTGCGCACGTACAGTGCCCGCATGAGCGACGACGTCAACGGCGACAGCGGTGTGCTGCATGTGAAGGGGCGGGTGCTGGTCGGGCCCGAGGAGGTGCGCGACGAACTGTGGGTCGTCGGCGGACGCGTCACCTACGAGCGTCCCCGCGGACCCGGCGAGGTCACCGAGGTCGCGGGGTGGGTGCTCCCCGGTCTCGTCGACGCGCACTGCCACGTGGGCCTCGACGCGCACGGACCGGTCGACGCGCGGACCGCCGAACGCCAGGCCCTGACCGACCGGGACGCCGGCACCCTCCTCATCCGCGACGCCGGCTCCCCCTCGGACACCCGCTGGATCGACGCCCGCGAGGACCTGCCGAAGATCATCCGGGCCGGCCGGCACATCGCCCGCACCCGCCGCTACATCCGCAACTTCGCCCACGAGATCGAGCCGGCCGACCTCGTCGAGTACGTCGGCCGGGAAGCGCTGCGCGGTGACGGCTGGGTCAAGCTCGTCGGCGACTGGATCGACCGCGAGGCCGGAGACCTGACCGCCTGCTGGCCGCGCGCCGAGGTCGAGGCGGCCATCGCCGAAGCGCACCGTCTCGGCGCCCGGGTCACCGCGCACTGCTTCGCCGAGGACTCCCTGCGCGACCTGGTCGAGGCGGGCATCGACTGCGTCGAGCACGCCACCGGGCTGACCGAGGACACCATCCCGCTGTTCGCGGAGCGCGGGGTGGCGATCGTCCCCACCCTCGTGAACATCGCGACCTTCCCGAAGATGGCGGCGGGCGGCGAGGCCAAGTTCCCCGCCTGGTCCGCGCACATGCGCCGACTGCACGAGCGGCGCTACGACACCGTCCGGTCCGCCTACGACGCCGGCATCGGGGTCTACGTCGGCACCGACGCGGGCGGTTCCCTGCCGCACGGCCTGGTCGCCGCCGAGGTCGCCGAGCTCGTCAAGGCCGGGATCCCGCCGCTGGAGGCCCTCTCGGCGACGGCGTGGGGGGCCCGCGAGTGGCTCGGCAGGCCCGGCCTGACCGAGGGCGCGCCGGCCGACCTCGTCGTCTACGCGACTGATCCGCGGGCCGACGTACGGGCGCTGGCGCAGCCGCTGCGGGTGGTGGTGAACGGCAGGGTGGTGGCCTGAGGGCGGCGCGGGGGCGCGGGGGCGCGGCGGCGCGAGGGTGCGGAGACGGGTCGGATCGCGCGTTGACCATCCGGGTTGACGTGGCGTGACCCCGACGGGCCCGCGGTCGTTGTTGAAGCCCTTCTGGGAGCGGGATGCCCGCAATGCCCGGGACGGGAGGGAACCCCCGTTCCGGGTGAGGCGCATCAATTCGAACCTGTGCCCGGAAACCACCCTTTGGGGTGAACTCACGTCGGGTTGGCGCCCGTTCACTCTCCGTGCGTAAAGATTCCGGGGTCGAGGCCGTCGGCGCGCGCAATGTCCCCCATTGGCGGCGCGACGGCTCCCATCTCCCTGGGGGTTCCACCACCTTGAACAGCAACACCTTCCGCATGCCCGCGGCCGCGCTCTTCGCCACGGGAGCGGTGGCCCTGCTCTGTGCCCCGCCCGCCTCCGCCACGGCCCAGCACGGCGCCGGCGAAGGAAAGGCCAGCGCCGTCGTCCTGCGCGCCGGACTGGACGTGGGCCTGCTCGACAAGACCGTCCACGTCCCGCTGACGGCCACCCTCAACGAGGTCGGCGCCCCGGCGGACGCGGCGAAGACGGCGCTGACCGTCACGCTCGACGGGGTCGAGGGCGGGCAGCCGGTGAGCGTGCTGCGCGCCGACGTCGCCACCTCGAAGGCCACCGCCGACACGAGCCGCGCCGAGGCCGAGGCCCATCTCGCCAAGGCCCGGGTGCACGTGCCCGGCCTGCCCCTGCTCTCGCTGATCGAGGTGGAGAAGGTCACCTCCAAGGCCGTGTGCGAGGCCGGCAAGAAGCCGGTCGCCAGCTCCAACCTGCTCGGCAAGGTGACCGTGCTCGGCAAGAAGGTCACCCTCTCGGCGGCCGGACCCACCAAGGTCGAGGTCCCCAAGGTCGGCCTGGTCAGCCTGGAGCTCTCCGTCACCGGGACCACCTCCACCACGGCCGCCGCGACCGCGCTGCGGCTCAAGGTGTCCGTGAATCCCCTCGACCTGAACGTGGCCCAGGTGGAGGGCGAGATCGTGCTCGCCGAAGCGCGCTGCGAGTCCCCGGCCGCACCCGCACCCGCCCCCAGCCCCGCGGTCACGCCCGACATCAAGGTGCAGACGGGGACTTCGGGTTCCCCGGGCGGCACCGGGACCGGTCCCGGCACCGGGACCGGCCTCGCCGAGACCGGCGGCGGCTCGCTCACCCCGTACGTGACGGGCGGCGCGCTGGTCCTGCTCGGCGTCGGCGCGGTCGCGCTGGTCGTCACCCGGCGCGGCAGGGCCTCGTAGCCCACGCGGCCCCGGGGTCCGTCCGTGAGGGAGGAGCGGGGCGGGGCGGGGGAGGGCCAGGGCGTGGGGCGGGCCGGGGCGATACGGCTAGCGCGTGGCCCGGGTCAGCCCCTGCTCGCCGGCGCCGCGTGACAGCACGGCCTCGGTGACCTCACGGTCCACGGCCGCGTACGTGCTGTCGCCGCCGGCCCCGTCACAGGACGTGCAGACGACGCGGAAGGGCGGCCGCATGTCCGCGTACTGGGTGAGGTACTCGGCCTTCACCACGTCCCAGCGGCCCGGACGGGCGGCCGCCGGGGCGAAGGTGAAGCGGGGGATCGAGGACATGTTGCCGCGGGCCTTGCCGGCCTCGTAGAAACTGGCCACCTGGTCGCCCATGCCGTACACGACCCAGGTGCCGTTGATCTTCTCGTAGGGCTGCGGCACGTGGTTGTGCGTGCCGAGGACGAGATCGAGGTCGGGAAGGCCGTCCGCCCCGCGCGACGCGGTCAGCGCCCGCGCCAGGTCCAGCTGCTGCCGGTCGGGCGCCGTCTGCCACTCGGAGCCCCAATGGACGCTGAGGACCACGACGTTCGCGCCGGCCGCGCGCGCGGCGCGGGCGTCGGCGATGATCCGGTCCTGGTCGACGAGGTTCACGGCCCAGGGCTTGTCGGCGGGCAGCGGGATGCCGTTCGTCCCGTACGTGTAGTCGAGTTGGGCGACCTTGGCCCCGCCGGCCTCGAGCAGCGCCGGGGCCTTGGCCTCCTCGGGGCTGCGGGCGGAGCCCACGTGGCGGATGCCGACCCGGTCGAGGTGGTCGAGGACGCGGACGAGGCCTTCGTACCCGTCGTCCAGGGTGTGGTTCGAGGCGGTGGAACAGCTGTCGTACCCGGTGTCCTTGAGGGCGTCGGCCAGCTGGTGCGGGGCCTTGAAGAGGGGATATCCGGTGTAGGGGCCGCCGGGTCGGCCGTACGGTATCTCGTGGTGGCACAGCGCGAGGTCGGCGCCGGAGACGACGGGCCTGACCCCGGCGAGCATCTTCCGGAAGTCGTAACCGCCCTTCTCCGGGGAGTCCTCGGCGGCCCGCTGGATGATCGACGGGTAGGGGATGATGTCGCCCGTCCCGACGAGCGTGAACGGCTTCCCGTCGGCGGGGGCGGGGGCGGGGGCGGCAGCGGAGCCGGCGGGGCTCGGCGCGGTGGGCGAGGTCGCCTCCGGCTTCGCCCGGAGCCGCTGCTCGGGGGCCGCCGCGCCGCCCTTGCCGTCCCCGGAGAGCAGCTGCGGTAGGCCGTACGCCGCGCCGCCCACGACGACCAGCCCGGCCACCGCCACGCCCACCCTGCCGACCGCCCTCATCCCCGACCCCCCGGTGTCACGTCTCCGCCGCCTGCGGAAAATCCTCGCTCATCGGGGCGCCCGCCACCATGGGCGGGCGCGTGTACAGGGCCGTCCGGGTGCGATCGGCTCGACTCCGCCGCCCCGGAGCCGCCGCCCGGAGCCGCTGCCCTCCTCCGCTGCCCGCCTCCGCGCACCGGGGCAGGGGCCGACGGGTCAGCGGGCGGCCAGGGCGATGTCCAGGGCCTGGAGGAGGCGGCCCGTCGTCGCGCGGTCGCGGACCGCCAGCCGGAGCCAGGAGCGGTCCAGTCCGGGGAAGGTGTCGCCGCGGCGCACGGCGAAGCCCAGGGCGCGCAGCCGGGTGCGGACCTCCGTCGCGCCCTCGGTCCGGATCAGTACGAACGGGCCGTCGGCCGTGCCCGCCACCGCGATCTCCTCGAACTCCGCCAGCCCCGCCAGGAGATGCTCCCGGTCCACCGCGATCTGGCGGGCCGCGGCCTCCGCCTCGGCCAGCGCCGCCGGGGACATGCACGCCTCGGCCGCCACCAGCGCCGGCGTGGAGACCGGCCACAGGGGTTGCGCCGCCGACAGCTTCGAGATGATCGCGGGCTCGGCCAGCACGTAGCCGATGCGCAGACCGGCCAGTCCCCAGGTCTTGGTCAGGCTCCGCAGCACCACCAGCCCCGGTATGTCCGTCCGCCCGGCCAGCGCCTCCCGCTCGCCCGGGACCGCGTCCATGAAGGCCTCGTCCACCACCAGGATCCGGCCGGGCCGGGCCAGCGCCGCCAGGGTGGCCGCCGGGTGCAGGACCGAGGTCGGGTTGGTCGGGTTCCCGACGACCACCAGGTCCGCTTCCTCGGGCACCGCCGCCGGGTCCAGGCGGAAGCCGTCCGCCGCGCGCAGCAGGACCCGCTCCACCTGGTGGCCCGCGTCGCGCAGCGCCGCCTCCGGCTCGGTGAACTGCGGGTGCACCACGACCGGCCGTACGGCCCCCAGCGCCCGCGCGATCAGTACGAACGCCTCCGCGGCCCCCGCCGTCAGCAGTACCCGCTCGGCCGGCAGCCCGTGGCGCAGGGCCACGGCCGCGCGGGCCGGGCGGCCGTCGGGATACGAGGCGAGGACGTCGAGCGAAGCGGCGACACGGTCCTTCAGCCACTGCGGGGGCGTGTGCGCGCGTACGTTCACCGCGAGATCGACCAGCGCCGAGCCCGCGTCCACCACCTCCGCGTCCCCGTGGTGGCGCAGGTCGTGCGCGTGCGTCGTGGCGACCGCGCAGGTCGCCGCCACCGACCGCCGCTTCGGTACGAGGAGTTCCCCGCCCCCCGCGAGCGCGGCGGCCTCGGCCACCGACGGGGTGCCGACGGCGTCCCGTGCGGTGTCGGAGGGGTGCGGTACCGTGACGGCCGCCAGCCGGTCGGGGGGATAGCTCAGCAGCGGCACGCCGAAACGTTCCGCCGCGCCCGCGATCCCGGCCTCCGCGGTCTTCGCCTCCACCGTGGCCAGCGCCGTCACCGCCTCCGCCGACAGCCCGGCGCCGCGCAGGGTCTCCTCCACCAGCGCGCAGACCTCCGCGACGGACACCCCCGCCCGGCCACCGACCCCGACCACCAGCTGCGTCGCGTACTCGCCCACCAGGTTCACCCGTTTTCCCTCGTCGTGGTCGTGGTCGTGGTCATGGTCGTGATCGTCGTCGTGGTCGTCAACCGCCGGAGGTCCACCGCCCGCGCGCGGAGGTGCGCGGGCGGCGAGGAGTCGGTATGCAGGGGCACATGGCCGTGATCGTGGCGTTGGGCGCGTTCCTGATGACCCTGGCGGGCGGATGGACGGCGCAACGCGTCACCGACCGCCGCCACCTCGTGCTGGGTCTGGCCGGCGGGCTGATGCTCGGCGTCGTCGGCCTCGACCTGCTCCCGGAGGCCATGCACGCCGCGGGGGAGGAGGTGTTCGGGGTCCCGATGGCCCTGCTGCTCTTCGTCGGCGGGTTCCTCGTCGCGCACTGCGCGGAGCGGCTGCTGGCGGTCCGCCAGGCCTCCCACGGCGCCCGCAACGGGGACGCGCACGAGAACGGGCACCCGCACGCGTACGGGCGCGCGGACGGCGAGCACGGGGGCCGGGCCCCCCAGGTCGGCCTGGCGGCTGCCGCCGCCATGGTCGGCCACAGCCTCGCCGACGGGGTGGCCCTCGGCGCCGCGTTCCAGGTCGGGGGCGGGATGGGGGTGGCCGTGACCCTGGCCGTCATCACCCACGACTTCGCCGACGGGTTCAACACCTACACGCTCACCCGGCTGTACGGGAACGACCGCCGCAAGGCACGGCTCATGCTCCTGGCGGACGCCGTGGCCCCCGTGGTGGGCGCCGCGTCCACTGTGCTGTTCACCCTTCCGGAGGAACCGCTCGGGGCCTACCTCGGCTTCTTCGGCGGGGTCCTGCTCTACCTGGCGGCGGCCGAGATCCTGCCCGAGGCCCACCACGAGCACCCCGCGCTGTCCACGCTGATGTGCACGGTGGGCGGGGTGGCCGGGATCTGGCTGGTGGTCGGCCTCGCGGACTGACCGGACCGGCCGGACTGACCGGACCGGCCGGACCGGGCAGCGGGGCAGGAGCGGCCGGAGGGTCCCGGTCGCGGGTCTTCCGTTCACCGACGGGCTGCCGCGGCTTCGGTGAAGCGCCGGGCCACGGACGGCTCTGCCGCCCAGTGCGTGTGCAGGTAGCTGGCGTGCACACCGTGCTCCACGAAGCCCTCGACGCGGCGCTCCGGATGCGTGAACCCCCAGGCGGGCGCCGCCCCGGCGCCCGGCTCGATCACCGTCCGGTGGAACTCGTGCCCGCGCAGCCGGGTACCGGCCGCCGCGAGGACGCTGTCGGACACCGCGACGGCCTCGCGGTAGCCGAGGGTCAGCCGCTCCGACATCCGCGCGTCGGCGTCGAGCACCCCGCACATGGGCTTCCCGTCCAGCGAGCGGCCCAGGTACAGCAGCCCGGCGCACTCGGCGGCCACCGGGCCCCCGGCCGCGGCGAAGGCGGCGACGGCCTGGCGGAGCGGCTCGTTGGCGGACAGCTCGGGCGCGTACACCTCCGGGAACCCGCCGCCGATCACCAGGCCGGTGGTTCCTTCGGGCAGCGCCTCGTCGCGCAGCGGATCGAAGGTGACCACCTCGGCCCCGGCCGCTCGCAGCAGCTCCGCGTGCTCGGCGTAGGAGAACGTGAACGCGGCCCCTCCGGCGACGGCGATGACGGGTGCGGGCGAGGCCGACCGGGGCGAGACCGACCGGGACGGGGCGGACCCAGACGGGGCCGACCCGGACAAGGCCTGTCCCGGCGACGCCTGTCCCGACGAGGCCGGATCCGCCCCCCGGGCGGCCCGGGTGAGCAGGACCCGCTCCGGGTCCCAGGCCTCGCAGGCCAGGGGTGGCGCGGTGCGGGCCAGAGCCATGAGCGCGTCCAGGTCGCAGCCGGTGCGGACCTGGTCGGCCAGCGCCGCCACCGAGGCGACGGCGTCGCGCCGCCGCTCGGCCACCGGCACCAGCCCGAGGTGCCGCGAGGGCGCCGCGACCTGCGGAGCCCGCCGCAGGACGCCGAGAACCGGCATCCCGGCCTCCTCCAGCGCCTCCCGCAGCATCACCTCGTGCCGGTCGGAGCCGACCTTGTTCAGGATCACGCCCCCCAGCCGTACCTGCGGGTCGAAGGAGGCGAAGCCGTGCACCAGCGCCGCCACCGACCGCGACTGCGAGGACGCGTCCACGACCAGCACCACGGGCGCCCGCAGCAGCTTCGCGACCTGCGCCGTGGACGCCAGTTCACCCCGCCCCGCGGCCCCGTCGTAGAGGCCCATGACGCCCTCCACCACGGCCAGGTCGCACCCCGCCGCCCCGTGCGCGAACAGCGGGGCGATCAGCTCCGGCCCGCACATGAAGGAGTCCAGGTTGCGTCCCGGCCGGCCGGTGGCCAGCGCGTGGTAGCCGGGGTCGATGTAGTCGGGCCCGGCCTTGTGCGGGGACACGGCGAGGCCGCGCTCCGAGAAGGCCGCCATCAGGCCCGTGGCGACGGTGGTCTTGCCGCTCCCGGAGGAGGGCGCGGCGATGACCAGCCGCGGTACGTCGAACGAGGGTGTGCTCACCACTCGATGCCCTTCTGGCCCTTCTGGCCGGCGTCCATCGGGTGCTTGACCTTGGTCATCTCGGTGACGAGGTCCGCGAACCCGACCAGCTTCTCCGGGGCGTTGCGGCCGGTGATCACCACGTGCTGGGTGCCGGGACGGTTGCGCAGCACCTCGACGACCTCGTCGACGTCGATCCAGCCCCAGTGCATCGGGTACGCGAACTCGTCCAGCACGTAGAGGCGGTGTGTCTCGGCGGCCAGGTCGCGCTTGACCTGCTCCCAGCCCTCCTTGGCCGCCTGCTCGTTGTCGAGCTGCGCGTCCCGCTGGACCCAGGACCAGCCCTCGCCCATCTTGTGCCAGACGACCGCGCCGCCCTCGCCCGAGGCCCCGAGCACCTTCAGCGCGTTCTCCTCGCCGACCTTCCACTTCGCCGACTTGACGAACTGGAACACCCCGATCGACCAGCCCTGGTTCCAGGCGCGAAGCGCCAGGCCGAAGGCCGCCGTCGACTTGCCCTTGCCCGGTCCGGTGTGGACGAAGACGAGCGGGCGGTTGCGGCGCTGACGTGTCGTGAGTCCGTCGTCCGGAACGACGGACGGCTGTCCCTGCGGCATTACGCGGCCCTCCTGGGGGTCTGGGATGAGGTACGTACGTTCTTCACGAGCCCGGCGAGCGTGTCGGCCCGCAGCCCGTCGAGGGTGATGGCCGGGCCGCCCAGATCGGCGGCCAGCTCCCCGGCCAGGCCCAGCCGGACCGGCCCGGACTCGCAGTCCACGACCACGGAGGCGATCCCTTCGGACGCCAGCAGCCGGGCACTGCGGCCGGACAGTTCGCGCGGCGTGCCGTCCGGACGGCCGTCCGCGCGGCCGCCCGCGGAGCCGGCCGAGGTGGCCCGCCCGTCCGTGACCACCACGAGCAGCGGCCGCCGGCTCGGGTCCCGCAGCCGCTCGACGCGCAGCACCTCGCGGGCCTTGAGCAGCCCGGCGGCGAGCGGGGTGCGGCCGCCGGTCGGCAGTTTCTCCAGCCGGGCCGCTGCCGAGTCGACGGAAGAGGTCGGCGGCAGGGCCAGTTCGGCCGTGGAGCCGCGGAACGTGATCAGGCCGACCTTGTCGCGCCGCTGGTAGGCGTCCAGCAGCAGCGACAGCACCGCGCCCTTGACCGCGCTCATGCGCTGCCGGGCGGCCATGGAGCCGGAGGCGTCGACGACGAAGAGGACGAGGTTGCCCTCGCGGCCCTCGCGGGTCGCCTGCCGCAGGTCGTCCTTGCGGACGACCAGGCCGCGCCCGGTGCGCCCGCGCGCCTTCTGGTGCGGGGCGGCCGCCTGGACGGTCGCCGCCAGGTGCAGCTTCGTCAGGTGGCCGCGGGGGCGCCGGGCCCCGGTGGTGCGGCCGTGCGCGGTGCGGGCGCGCGAACGCCGGCCGGACGCGCCCTCGCCGAGCCCCGGCACGCTGAGCATCTTGGTGCGGAACGGCGCCGCGGCCCGTACGGCGGCCTGCTCGGGTCCGTCGGCGCCGTTGGCGGAGGGCTGCGGTGCGGGGTCCTCGGCGGGCTGCTCGGGCTCGGGCCGCCGATCGGCTTCGGCCTCGGTCGCCGTTTCGGGCTCGGGCTCGGTGTCCGGGGCGTCGGGCCCGGAGCCCTGCGGGGGCACGCCTCCGCCTCCGCCGGGACCGCCGCCGTCCGGGCCGCCGTCGTCCGGGCCGTCGCCAGGACCCTCCGGCTCGGGATCCGGCTCCGGCTCGTGACCGGGGTCGTGGTCCGGTTCGTCGTCGGGGAACTGCTCCAGGATCCGGTCGAGCTTCTCCTCGTCCAGGCCCGGTGCGTCGAAGGGATTGCGGCGGCGCCGGTGGGGGAGCGCCAGCAGGGCGGCCTGGCGCACGTCCTCCTTCCGCACCACGGTCCGGCCGGCCCAGGCGGCCAGCGCGGTCGCGGTCCGGGCCATCACGATGTCGGCGCGCATGCCGTCGACCTCGAAGCCGGCGCAGGTCGCGGCGATCTGCAGCAGCGAGGCGTCGCCGAGGACGACCTGGGGGAGCAGGGCGCGGGCGGCCACCACGCGGGCGCGCACGTCCTGTTCCTCGGTGGCCCAGCGCAGGGCGAAGGCGGCGGGGTCGTCCTCGTAGGAGAGCCGGCGGCGCACGACCTCGACCCGCTGGACGGGTTCGCGGGAGGCCGCGACCTCGACGGTCAGCCCGAACCGGTCCAGGAGCTGCGGGCGGAGCTCGCCCTCCTCGGGGTTCATCGTGCCGACGAGCAGGAAGCGGGCGGCGTGGCGGACGGAGACGCCTTCGCGTTCGACGTAGGAGGCGCCCATGGCGGCGGCGTCGAGGAGGAGGTCGATGAGGTGGTCGTGGAGGAGGTTGACCTCGTCCACGTACAGGATCCCGCGGTGTGCGTCGGCGAGGAGGCCGGGCTCGAAGGCCTTCACGCCCTCGGAGAGGGCGCGTTCGATGTCGAGGGCGCCGACCAGGCGGTCCTCGGAGGCCCCGACGGGCAGCTCCACCATGCGGGCGGGCCGCGCGGAGGCCGGCCCGGGCTCGTGGGGGCCGTCGGGGCAGACGGGGTCCGGGGCGGCGGGCGCGCAGCTGAAGCGGCAGCCGGGCACGACGTCCACCTGCGGGAGCAGCGCGGAGAGCGCCCGGACGGCGGTGGACTTGGCCGTCCCCTTCTCGCCGCGCACGAGCACCCCGCCGACCGCGGGGCTGACCGCGTTGAGCAGCAGCGCGAGACGCAGGTCGGTCTGGCCGACCAGTGCGGTGAACGGGTAGGGCGTGCTCATGCGGTGGCCCCTCCTTCTGCGTGGGTACGGGTACGGGTGCGCGGGCGGTGGTGCGCGGTGCGGTGCGCGGGCCGGGCGGGGGACGGCCCCCGCGGGAACCCGGCCGGCGTCACGGCGCGCCCGGGGGAAGGAACGGGAGGCCCGCCGGGGCCCCCTTCTCGATCAGGCGGAGCAGGGCGTCGGTGTCCGCGTGCTCCTCGATCAGATCGCCCAGCAGCTCCAGCTGTTCCTCCCGCAGGGAGCCGAAGGAGGTGTCCGGGGCCGGGACGAACCGCCGGCCGGCGGCCGAGGCGACCTCGCGCAGGAACGCCCGGCGGAAGCCGTCGGACTCGAGCGAGCCGTGCCAGTGCGTGCCC
Organism: Streptomyces sp. NPDC006544; assembly: GCF_040611715.1. NCBI lineage: Bacteria > Bacillati > Actinomycetota > Actinomycetes > Kitasatosporales > Streptomycetaceae > Streptomyces > Streptomyces sp. NPDC006544. Next base: position 57,355 of record NZ_JBEXOV010000027.1, read on the forward strand.
CAGACCGACCCGACGCGGCACCCGTCCAGGAAGGGCGTCCCGCCCAGGACCTCGGCCACCCCGTGGTGGATCTCGTAGCCCTCGACCGGCTCGCCGAGGGCCGAACCCGTCGGCCGTGCGAGGGTCTTCTCCCGCTCGAAGCGGACCCGGACCGGCAGCAGGCCGAGGCCCTCGACGGAACCGGCCTTCGACTCGACCTCGTCCTCGATGCGTTCGCCGAGCACCTGGAAGCCGCCGCAGATCCCCAGGACCGGACGGCCCTCCGCCGCCCGCCGGCCCAGCGCGTCCGCGAGCCCGCGCTCGCGCAGCCAGGCGAGGGCCTTCACCGTGCCGCGGGTCCCCGGTACGACGACCAGGTCCGCGTCGACGAGCTCCTCGGCCCGGTCCACGAACCGCACCACCACCCCCGGCTCCGCCGCGAGCGCGTCGACGTCCGTGAAGTTCGACATCAGCGGGACCGCGCAGACCGCGACCCGCAGCACGTCCTCGCCCACGGGCGGGGCGACCACGGATTCCCGTACCGCACCCCGCAGGGAGACCCGCAGGCCGTCCTCCTCGTCGATGCCCAGCCCGTGCTGAAAGGGGAGCACCCCGTACGTCGCACGGCCCGTCAGGCCGCGCAGCATCTCCATCCCCGGCTCCAGCAAGGTGACGTCACCGCGGAACTTGTTGACGAGGTATCCCGCGATCAGCGACTGGTCCTCGGGTGACAGCAGCGCCGTGGTACCGAAGAAGGAGGCGAACACCCCGCCCCGGTCGATGTCGCCGACCACGACCACCGGGAACCGCGCGGCCCGCGCGATGCCCATGTTCACGATGTCGGTGCGCCGCAGGTTGATCTCGGCCGGACTGCCCGCCCCCTCGCAGATCACGGCGTCATACGTGCCCCGCAACTGCTCCAGGCAGTCCGTGACGATGCCGAGCAGCTGCTCCTGCCTGCCCCCGTGGTAGCCGCGCGCGCTCATCTCGCCCACCGGCTTGCCCAGCAGCACCACCTGGCTGCTGCGGTCGCTTCCGGGCTTGAGCAGCACCGGGTTCATCAGCGCGGTCGGTTCCACGCGCGCGGCCTGCGCCTGCATGGCCTGCGCCCGCCCGATCTCGGCGCCCTCCCGGGTCACGAAGGAGTTCAGCGACATGTTCTGCGCCTTGAACGGGGCCACCTTCACCCCGGTGCGCGCGAGCCACCGGCAGATGCCCGCCGTGACGACGCTCTTGCCCGCGTCCGATGTCGTACCGGCGACGAGGAGCCCCCCGCCGCGCTGCGCGCCGCTCATGCGCGTCCCTTCCTCGTGCGACTCGTGCTACCCGTGCGACTCGTCCGACCCGACTGGTGCAGCCCGCTCGTCCGCTGCGTCGGGCCGGTCCGGCTCATCCGGGCGACCAGCGTGCGGGCGGCCACGCAGGCCCCCAGCGCCACCCACGTCACCTGTCGCGACAGCCGTACGGCCCGTTCGATGTCGGCGACCTCCACCGCCCGCCCGGCCCCGCCGTTCAGCACGGCCCGGTGCTCGACCCGCCCCCCGTACGCCAGGGTCCCGCCCAGGCGTACGCCGAGCGCCCCGGCGAACGAGGACTCCACCGGCCCCGCGTTCGGGCTCGGGTGCGCGGCGGCGTCGGCGCGCCAGGCCCGTACGGCTCCCCGCCGGTCGGGGCCGGCCAGTACGGCGGCCAGCGCCGTCAGCCGGGCGCCCGGCCAGCCCGCGACGTCGTCGAGCCGGGCCGAGGCCCAGCCGTAGCGCAGGTGGCGGGGCGACTTGTGGCCGACCATCGCGTCCAGGGTGTTCACGGCGCGGAAGGCCAGCAGTCCGGGGACGCCGGCGACGGCCCCCCACACCAGGGCGCCGACCACGGCGTCGGAGGTGTTCTCGGCGACCGACTCCACGACGGCGCGCGCCATCTGCTGTTCGTCCAGGGCCTGCGGGTCGCGCCCGCACAGGTGCGGCAGCCGGGCCCGGGCCGTCTCGGCGTCCCCCGCGGCCAGCGCGCCGCCGATGGCGCGCGCCTCGCGGCCCAGCGAGGTGCCGCCCACGACGGCCCAGGTGGCCGCGGCGGTCAGGGCGATGCGGGCCACCGCGGGCCGGGAGCGCACGGCGCGGGCGCCCAGCACGCCGACGGCGGCGGCGCCCCCGGCGCACACCAGGGTGTGCAGGGCGCCCCGGGCGCGGTCGTCGCGCCACAGGGCGCGCTCGACGGCGGCGGCGGTTCGTCCGAAGGCGGCCACGGGGTGCCCGCGGCGAGGATCCCCGAGGATCCGGTCGCCGATCAGGCCGGCCGTGGCGCCGTACGCGAAGACGCGGTCGGCACGCATGGTGGCAGGTATGTCCTCACTCAGGGTCCGCGCCCTGGTTCGACGTGTCCGGCGGCGAGAGTTCCTGGCTCCCGGTCGCACTCGGCCCGAGTGCTCCGGTGACAGTGGCGGGACCGCGCCGGATTCGCACCGGACTTCCTCTCCATGCCGCCGTATTGGCTCGGGCAGTCCACCACGCAGCGCGAAGGCCCGTCAACTTGCAGTTGACCTGCGCCGGGTGGTCGCCGGGTGGGCGGGGAGCCGCGGTCCCGGGCACGCGAAAGGCTCCCCCCGGGACGAACCCGGGGGGAGCCTTCGCACGTGGTGCCCGTGCGGGCCCCTAGGAGACGATCAGGTAGATCCCGTAGGCCACGGCCGCCGCGCAGAGCGCGAAGCAGGCGTACGCGCCGCTGCGGGCGAGGGTGGCGGCGCCGCCCTGCTCGGTGGCGGCCTCGTGCTTGGAGAGCCCGATCAGACCCAGGGTGAACAGGGTCACGAGCGCGACGGTGGCGGAGAGGCTGACACCGAAGACGGAGCCGAGTGCTTCCCAGTCGATCTTCATACCGCTGATTCCTCTGTCGTTCTCGGGGTCAGAGCGCTGCGGCCGGAGCCGCTGCGGCCGTGGTCGCGGCCGGGATGGTGGCCTTGAAGTCCTCGTCCGTCACCGCGGCGGTGCTGCCGGCGGCGGCGGCGACGGTCGGCGGGACGGTGACGGCCGCGATGGCGGTGGTGACGACACCCGGCTCCTCGGCGTCGGCCGACGGGACCGCGTTCACGTTGGTGTGGTCCACGACCTGGCGGCGCGAGATGAACCAGATCGCGAGGCAGGAGGCGACCAGGAAGGCCGCGACGGCGGCGACGCCGAGGTCACCGGTGCGCATGACCAGCTCGGCGCCCGCGGAGACCAGCGCGGCGGCCGGCAGGGTCAGGCCCCAGGCCATGAACATACGGGAGGCGGTGGACCAGCGGACCACGCCGCCCTTGCGTCCCAGGCCCGAACCCATGACCGCGCCGGAGCACGCGTGGGTGGTGGAGAGGGAGAAGCCGAGGGAGGAGGAGGCCAGGATGACACTGGCGGCCGAGGTCTGGGCGGCGAAGCCCTGCTGCGGCTGCAGGTCGGTCAGGCCGCTGCCCATGGTGCGGATGATGCGCCAGCCGCCCAGGTAGGTGCCCATCGCGATGGCCATGCCGGCCGAGACGATGACCCAGACCGGCGGGTTGGAGCCGGCCGGCAGGGCGTTCCCGGCGATGAGCGCCAGGGTGATGATGCCCATCGTCTTCTGCGCGTCGTTGGTGCCGTGCGCGAGCGAGACGAGACCGGCGGAGGCGATCTGCCCGGCGCGGTAGCCCTTGGCGGAGGTCTTCCCGCCCATGCCCTTGCCGACCTTGTACGTGACCTTGGCGGCCAGGTACGCGGCGGCGCCGGCGACCAGCGGCGCGGCGACCGCGGGGATCAGCACCTTGGTGACGACGACGCTGCCGTTGACGGCTCCCATGCCGGCGGAGGCGACCGCGGCACCGATGAGGCCGCCCATCAGGGCGTGGGACGAGCTGGAGGGCAGTCCGACCAGCCAGGTGACGAGGTTCCAGAGGATGGCGCCGACCAGCGCGGCGAAGATGACCTCCGGCTGGATGCCTTCCTCGTTGACCAGGCCCTTGGAGATCGTCTTGGCGACCTCCACGGACATGAAAGCGCCGACGAGGTTCAGTACGGCGGACATCGCCACCGCGGTCTTGGGCTTGAGGGCGCCGGTCGAGATGGTGGTGGCCATCGCGTTGGCCGTGTCGTGAAAACCGTTCGTGAAATCGAACACGAGAGCGGTGATGATCACGATCCCGAGGAGAAGCGTTATGTGCTCCATTTACCCAGGCTTCTGTTTGGCGTCAGTGGTTCGTGGACCGTAGGCAATCTGAATGAACGGAAGGTGAACTGGCGGCGATCGTGTGGTGTATCGGCCCGGGGTCGGATCGGGACCTTCGTCCCGATATCGGAATGATTCCTTCCATCGATGCACGTCACGACCGGGTCCCGGCCCCGCGCGGGGCCGGGACCTCCGGCTCGCCGTACCGGTCGGAATGTTTCCGGAGGAGACCCAGATCACTCCGCCGCGAGCCCTTCCGGGTCTCCGCGGCCTCCTCGGGAAACCCTGGAACCGCAGCCGGAGTGAGCGCTTCCGGTGGCCCGCCGCCGCATCCGCCTCGACACTGGAGCCGTGCGTACCGCCACAGCGACGGCAGCGGCCGTCACCACGACCCTCCTGGGCGCCGGCGCGGCCGTCACCGCTGCCGCCCTCGTCGGCCGCCGTGCCGCCGACGCGGCCCTGCGGACCGAGCCGGGGTGCCCGCTCCCGGGCAGCCCGCGGCTCACCGTCCACTCCGCCGCGGCCGGCCGGGTCGAGCTGACGCGGTCGCTGGCCTCCCTGCGCCCCGGCACGTACGGGCTGACCGCGCCCGGGGTGCACGCCGTGGTCGGCTCCGTCCTCCCCGAGGCCCCGTGCGGCCCCGACACCGTGGTGCGCCGGCTCCTCGCCGTCACGCACGGCAGCCTCGACCCCGGCACCCGCGTCACCCTCACCCCGCAGGTCCACCTGGGGAACCCGGGCACGGCCCTCGGGCTGGACCACGCCGACGTGGACGTGCCGGGCGAGCTCGGCGCGCTGCCCGCCTGGTTCGTGCCCGCCGCCCGCGACACCTGGGTGATCACCGTCCACGGGCTCGGCGCCACCCGCGAGCACCCGATGGTGGTGATGCCCTTCCTCCACCGCCAGCGGCTGCCCGTCCTGGACCTCGCCTACCGGGGGGACCTCGGCGCCCCCGCCTCGCCGGACGGACTCGGCCACCTCGGCGTCTCGGAATGGCGCGATCTCGACGCCGCCATCCGCTACGCCCTGCGCTACGGCGCCCGCCGGATCGTCCTGCACGGCTGGTCCACCGGCGCCACCATGGCCCTGCACGCCGCCGAGCGCTCGGCGCTGGCCGACCGGATCTGCGGACTGGTGCTGGACTCGCCCGTCCTGGACTGGCAGGCCACCCTGCGCGCCCTCGTCGCGGCGCGCCACACCCCGCGGCCGCTGCTGTCCCTCGCGGTCAAGGCCGCCGAGGGACGGGCGGGCCTGCGCGCGGACCACCGGCCGCCGGGATCGGACCCCGCCGCACTGCGGATCCCCGTCCTGGTCTTCCACGGCCCCGACGACACCCTCGCCCCCTGGGAGCCCTCCCGCCGCCTCGCCGCCGCCCGGCCCGACCTCGTCACCCTGCGGACCGTCCCCCGGGCCGCGCACGGGGCGATGTGGAACGCCGATCCGGCGGGATACGAGGAGGCCCTGCGCCGCTTCCTGACCCCCCTCATGTAGCGGGCCGTCCGACGGGCCGTCCTACGGGCCGGTGGACCCGTGCCGGGCGACCTGTCCGAAGAACGTGGGGTGTGCGGGACGCGGATGGCGAATTGCCCTGATCTGTCTCGTCGGTGCCGTGTGGCAATGGCCGGTTCCGTTTGGGCTTTCGGCCGGTGACGGGCGAGACTGCTCACGTGACGTCCCGAAAGCCTGATGAGCAGTTGGCTCGCGACTCCAGACTCCGACTCGTCTACCCGAAGTCGGTGGGTGCGGCCCGCAAGGCGGTGACCGACCGGCGAACCCGGACCGCACCCAGGCCACCGGCGGGTACCCCCGCCACGGCCGACCTCGCGAACAGGGCCCGCGCCTCGCTCGCCGATGCCGTACGCCTCGCCCGCTGGGCCGAGGCCCACCTCGGGGCGGGGGACGGCGGCAGGCCCGCCCCGGCGGGCGCCCTGCCCGCCGCCGACGTCGAACGCGCCGCCGCGCAACTGCGCCTGACGCCCGGCCAGATCCGGGTCGGCTGGGACCGCTCCCGGCTCGCGGGCCTGGTCGAGGTGCACGGTGGCCAGGCACGGCCCGGCTGGCGCCTGCGGGCCTGGGACCGGGACGACTCCGCCGTACTGCGCGGCTGGGTCGCCCTCTTCGACGCCTGGTCGCTGGTCCACCCCGCCCCCGCCGACATCGCCCCCGCGGCCGTCGCCGAGGTCGTCGAGGCCATGCCCCAACTCCTGTCCCTGCTCCAGCTCTCCGCCGGTCCCGTGACCGTCCCGGATCTGCTGGACCTGCTCGGCCAGCGCGTCGAGGAACTGCGCGACGAGCGGTGCGAGGTCCCGTACGAGACCACCGCACAGGCGGCCGGCCCCGTACGGGACGACGCCGCCCGCGGGGACGCCGGACCGGTGGACCGCCCGGCGCAGGCCCCCGCCCCGGCCGCGGCCCCCGTCCCGCTCGCCCGGCTGCTGCGCTGGGCCCTCGGCGGGCTCGCCGCTGTCGACGCCGTCACCCTCGGGCCCGCCCAGGCCGCCCTGACCCCGCTCGGGAGCTGGGCCGTCTGGGTCAAACTGGAGCAGATCTGCGTGGCCGCGCAGAGCCCGGCCGGGAACATCGAGCAGTCCGCGGCCGCGATGCTGCGCGGCTGCGCCCGGCTCACCCCGGGCCCGGCCCGCGCCGAGTACCAGGCCTGGCTGGCCGCCCGGCCGGTCGGACACGCCGTCTCCGAGCTGCTGAACGCGGCCCGCGGCGAGGACGCGCTGCTGCGCGGGCTCGCCTTCGAGGCGCTGCGCGTGGTCGGCGCCCCCGCCGAGCCCGAGGTCCGCGCGGCCACCCGCGAGGCCACGCTGCGCCCCTACGCCCTGCTCTGGCTCGCCGTGCACGACGGGGTCGACCCCGACGAGGCGCAGGACGTGCTCACCGCCGAGGAGCAGACCTGGCTGTGGGTGGACACGGCGGCCGCCATCGCCGACCACGGCGAGGCCGAACTGCTGGCCCGCCACCTGGACTCGGCCGTGCGCACCACGGTCCCGCGGCTGCTCGACGAGGTCCGCGCGGTCGGCCATCCCCGCACGGTGCAGGTACTGGTCGCGCTGGCCGCCGCGCACCCGGACCCGGCCCTGGCCAAGGCGGTCCGCCGGGCCGCCTTCCAGGTCCACACCGGCGGCGTCTGAGGCCCCGGGGGCCGGGGCCGCGGGGGACACCGGCGCAACGCGCCGCGGGGTCAGCCCTGCGGCGCGTACGTCCCGAAGCTCCACACGTTGCCCTCGGCGTCGCGGGCCATGTAGTCCCGCGAGCCGTAGTCCTGGTCGGTGGGCTCCATCAGGATCTCCACGCCGTGCTCGACGGACCGGCGGTGGTGGGCGTCCACGTCGTCGACCACCACGTAGACCCCGGCCGGCCCCGCCGCGGCCATGGCCTCGTCGAAGGCCCCGCCCCGGCCCTTGCTGCCGAGCATCACCACACCGTTCCCGTAGGTCAGCTCCGCGTGCATCACGGACCCGTCCTCCCCTTCGTACGCCGCTACCTGGGTGAAGCCGAACGCATCCGTGAGCTGCCGCATCGCGGCCTTGGCGTCGGTGTAGAGCAGTGTCGGACAAATGGACGGAACGCCTGCCATGACGATCACTCCCTCGTGTGCCCTGCCTGGACGGTGACCCGGATCACAGCATGGCAGGAGCCTCGCGAAGTCAGCGGAAGGTGTTGCACTGGGCCATGTCGCCGGTGCGGTAGCCCTGGTAGAACCACTGCTGGCGCTGATCGGCCGAGCCGTGGGTCCAGGACTCCGGGGTCACCCGGCCCTGGAACTTCTCCTGGATCCGGTCGTCGCCGACCGCGGCCGCCGCGTCCAGGCCGTCCTTGATGTCCTGGTCGGTGAGGCTGGTGATCAGTGGCCTGCCCGTGGACTCGTCCGGGGTCCTCGTCGCGTGGTGCGCCCACACCCCGGCGTAGCAGTCGGCCTGCAGCTCGACCCGTACCGCGTTGCTGTTCGCGCCCTGCCGCCCGTCCTGGGCCTTCTGCAGCGTGCCGGTCAGGTTCTGGATGTGGTGCCCGTACTCGTGCGCGACCACGTAGGCCTGGGCGAAGGGACCGCCGGTCGCGCCGAACTTGCTGCGCAGTTCGTCGAAGAAGCCCAGGTCCAGGTAGACCTGGCGGTCGCCGGGGCAGTAGAAGGGGCCGACGGCCGAGGTGGCCGCCCCGCAGGCCGTGCCCACCCTCTGGGTGAAGAACACGGTCTGCGCCGGGGAGTACCGGCCCCCGCGCCGGGTGAACTCCTGCTTCCAGAAGTCCTGGGTGCTGTTGGTCACCGCGACCAGCCGGCAGTCCTCCCGGGTGTTCGCGTCCCGGCCGGTCCTGCAGGCCTGCTGTACCTGAGCGGCGGAGGAAGAGGTCGCGGCCGGATCCGGACTCCCGTCGGACAGGCCCAGCTGATCCGGGCCCACCCCGAAGAGCAGACCCAGGACGAGCGCGAGGAGACCCACGATGCCGCCGCCGATGGTCGCCTTCCCGCCCGGGACGCGGCTGCCGCGCACATCCCTGACCTCGGAAGTGTCCAGATCGGCGTCGTCGTCGAACTGCATCCCGCACCGCCCTCCATCCGCACAGCCGAGGAGCCTTGCCCACCCCTGCGGCGAGTATCGACCCGTTCGCCCTCATACGCCCCTCGGCCGCCGGACGTGCCCGCTGGGCCGCACGGGTGACACGGAACAGGGCCCGCACCCGGTCCCGCCCGGGGCGGCCGGGCCCGAAAGTGGTTGCGCATCCCCGGTAGAATGACTCCCATGGCAAATCTCCTCGCGGATTAGCGGCGTAGAAGCATCGCGTCCTGCCCCCCTTCCGCCGTCCCCACCCGCTCTGGAGTATTTCCGTGATCACCGCCACCGGCATCGAGCTGCGCGCCGGCGCCCGCATCCTCATCGAGAACGCGTCCTTCCGTATCGCCAAGGGCGACCGCATCGGTCTCGTCGGGCGCAACGGTGCCGGCAAGACCACGCTCACCAAGTGCCTCGCGGGCGAGGGAACGCCCGCCGGCGGCAGCATCGCCCGCTCGGGCGAGGTCGGCTACCTCCCGCAGGACCCCCGCACCGGCGACCTCGACGTCCTGGCCAGCGACCGGATCCTCTCCGCACGAGGCCTCGACGTCCTGCTCAAGAAGATGCGGATGAACGAGGAGCGCATCTCCACCGGCTCCGGCGCCACCCGCGAGAAGGCCATGCGCCAGTACGAGCGCCAGGAGACCGAGTTCCTCACCAAGGGCGGGTACGCCGCGGAGTCGGAGGCCGCGACCATCTCGGCCGCCCTCGGCCTGCCCGACCGGGTCCTCGGCCAGCCGCTGCACACCCTCTCCGGCGGTCAGCGCCGCCGCGTCGAGCTCGCCCGGATCCTCTTCTCGGATGCCGACACGCTCCTCCTCGACGAGCCGACCAACCACCTCGACGCCGACTCGATCGTGTGGCTGCGCGACTACCTGAAGAACTACCGCGGCGGGTTCATCGTGATCTCCCACGACGTGGACCTGGTCGAGACCGTCGTCAACAAGGTCTTCTACCTGGACGCCAACCGCGCCCAGATCGACGTCTACAACATGGGCTGGAAGCTCTACCAGCAGCAGCGCGAGGCCGACGAGAAGCGCCGCAAGCGCGAGCGCCAGAACGCCGAGAAGAAGGCCGCGGCGCTGAACTCGCAGGCCGACAAGATGCGCGCCAAGGCCACCAAGACGGTCGCCGCGCAGAACATGGCCAAGCGCGCCGACCGGCTGCTCGCCGGCCTCGATGCCGTCCGCGTCTCCGACAAGGTCGCCAAGCTGCGCTTCCCGGACCCGGCGCCCTGCGGCAAGACCCCGCTGACCGCCGAGGGCCTGTCGAAGTCGTACGGCTCGCTGGAGATCTTCACCGACGTCGACCTGGCCATCGACAAGGGCTCGCGCGTGGTCATCCTCGGCCTCAACGGTGCCGGCAAGACCACGCTGCTGCGCCTGCTGTCGGGCACGGAGAAGCCCGACACCGGTTCGGTCGTCCCCGGCCACGGCCTCAAGCTCGGCTACTACGCCCAGGAGCACGAGACCCTGGACCCGGAGCGCAGCGTCCTGGAGAACATGCGCTCCTCGGCGCCGGACCTGGACCTGGTCGCCGTACGCAAGACGCTCGGCTCGTTCCTCTTCTCCGGCGACGACGTGGACAAGCCCGCGGGCGTCCTGTCCGGCGGCGAGAAGACCCGTCTGGCCCTGGCCACCCTGGTCGTCTCCTCCGCGAACGTGCTGCTGCTCGACGAGCCCACCAACAACCTCGACCCGGCCAGCCGCGAGGAGATCCTCGGCGCGCTGCGCACCTACAAGGGCGCGGTCATCCTCGTGACGCACGACGAGGGCGCCGTGGAGGCGCTGGAGCCGGAGCGGATCATCCTGCTCCCGGACGGCGTCGAGGACCTCTGGGGCCCGGACTACCGGGACCTCGTGTCGCTCGCCTGATCCGCTTCCGCGGGGTGATCCAGTTGCTTATGGATCATTCGGCTCAGGTGTGATCCATCATCTGAGTGAGACGGTCTCATACCGGTTCCGCATGCGAGGACGTCCCCGGCCGCATCCGCACGGATGCGCGACCGGGGTTCTTCGTCTCCCGTCACTGCCTCTGACCTGGTGATTCGACCCGGACTAGAGGGAATGTGACGGAGGTCATGCAGCGGAGCGGGAGATTCCGTTCTGCTCGGGTGTCCACCCCGTGGGAAATGCCGTCGTACGGACCTTGCTGAATGGGTGGCCAGGAAGCCGGGGAGGGGTGATCATGAGAAGTCCAGAGCGCACTTCCCATAGAGGAGGCACGGGTGGCCGAAACTCTGAAGAAGGGCAGCCGGGTAACCGGCGCCGCGCGTGACAAGCTCGCGGCAGACCTGAAGAAGAAATACGACTCCGGTGCGAGTATCCGGGCGCTGGCCGAAGAGACCGGCCGGTCGTACGGATTCGTCCACCGGATGCTCAGCGAGTCCGGAGTCACGCTGCGAGGTCGCGGTGGCGCGACGCGCGGCAAGAAGGCGGCTACGGCCTGAGCGACGGTTCCCCCGTGGATCCATCGGTCTCTCCGTACTGAGCTCCACCGGTTCCCGTTCCCCCAGTGGTCCGGGTTCCACTTGCGGTTCCGGTTTCACTTGCAGTGAGGTTCCACCGCCTTCGGTGACCCCCGGTCGGTTCCATGGCCGACCGGGTGGTTACTGTGCAGTCACTTAGGCCGAGATCGCGGCCGACCGACCGCACAGCCCGGAGGCACCCAGATGGCTCTGCTCGACAAGGACGGCGTACGGCTCACCGTCGACGACACGCTCGCCACGGTGACACTGACCAATCCGGCCAAGCGAAACGCCCAGTCCCCCGCGCTCTGGCGGGCGTTGGCGGAGGCCGGACGGTCGTTGCCGGGCACCGTCCGGGTCGTCGTGCTGCGCGGCGAAGGGAAGTCCTTCTCCGCAGGGCTCGACCGGCAGGCATTCACCCCCGAAGGCTTCGAGGGCGAGCCGTCGTTCATCGACCTGGCGCGCGGTTCGGACGAACTGCTCGACTCGACCATCGCCGAGTACCAGGAAGCGTTCACCTGGTGGCGGCGCAACGACATCATCTCCGTGGCCGCCGTACAGGGGCACGCGATCGGTGCCGGTTTCCAGCTTGCCCTCGCGTGCGATCTGCGCGTCGTCGCGGACGACGTGCAGTTCGCCATGCGCGAGACCGGTCTGGGCCTGGTCCCGGACCTCGCCGGCACGCAGCCGCTGACGGGGCTGGTCGGCTACGCCCGCGCGCTCGAAATCTGCGCGACGGGCCGCTTCGTGCACGCCGAGGAGGCGGAGCGGGTCGGCCTCGCGAACCTCGTGGTCCCGGCGGACGAGCTCGACGCGGCGGTGAAGGACCTCGCCACGGCCCTGCTGGCCCCGCCGCGGGACGCGGTGATCGAGACCAAGGCGCTGCTCCGTGCGGCGGGGTCGCGGACGTACGACGAGCAGCGCGCGGCCGAGCGCGCCGCCCAGGCCCGCCGCCTCCGCGATCTCGCGGGCCTCTCCGACTGACGGCCTCTCCGGCTGACGGCGTCCCCGGCCGCCCGCGCCCGGCTCCGCGTCACCCGCCGCCGGGCGCGGCGGGTGACGCGGGAGACGTGCTCCCGTCCGCGTCAGAAGCCGTGGCGGGAGCCGCCGTCGACCGGGAGCATGACGCCGGTCAGGTACGAGGCGGCCGGGGACAGCAGGAAGGCGGCGGAGCGGCCGAACTCCTCCGGGGTGCCGTAGCGCCGCAGCGGGATCCCGGACTCGTTGCGGGACCGGGCCGCGGCCACGTCCCCGGACAGGGCGTCGAGCTCGCGCACCCGGTCGGTGTCGATGCGGGCGGGCAGCAGGCCTACCACGCGGATGCCGCGCGGGCCCAGTTCCACGGAGAGGGACTTCGCGAAGCCGGCCAGGCCCGGCCGCAGGCCGTTGGAGATGGTGAGGCCCGGGATGGGCTCGTGGACCGATCCCGACAGGACGAAGCCGATGACGCCGCCCTCGCCCAGCTCCGCCGCGGCCGCCCGCGCGAGGCGGACCGCACCGAGGAAGACCGACTCGAAGGCGGCCGTCCACTGCGCGTCGGTGTTGTCCACCGCCGAACCGGGCGCCGGGCCCCCCACGCTGATGAGGATGCCGTCGAAGCGGCCGAAGCGCTCACGGGCCGTTGCGACGAGGCGGACGGCGGCCTGCGGGTCGGCGTTGTCGGCGGCCACACCGACCGCATTGGGGCCCAGCTCCGCCGCGGCGGACTCGGCGCGGGCCGCGTCCCGGCCGGTCAGCACCACCTTCGCGCCGTCGGCGGTCAGTTCGCGGGCGGAGGCGTGGCCGAGGCCCCTGGTGGCGCCGGTGACGACGTAGACGCGGTCCTTCAGTCCAAGATCCATGCCGACACGCTACGCCGTCGGTACGGACTCCCGCTCGGCGGCCGCGGAGGCGGCCGCCGCCTCCTGACGGTCGCGCTTCTCGCGCCGCACGAGGACGATCCAGCCCACCGGCACCGCGAAGGTGAAGAGCCACCACTGCACGGCGTACGCCATGTGCGGGCCGATCGAGTCGTGGTCGGGCTCGGCGACCGCCTCGGGCTTCCCGTCCGCCGGTACGGGGGAGGTGAGTTCGAGGTATCCGCCGAGGACCGGCCTGCCCAGGTACTGCGCCTGCCGCGTGCTGTTGATCAGCATCACCTGGCGGTCGGGGAGGCCCTTGCGGTCCTTGATCCCGCTGCCGCCGCTCGTCTCGTCGGCCTTCAGCCGCCCGGTCACCGTCACCTCGCCGGCCGGCGCGGCCGGGACCGCCGGGTAGGCGCGCGGGTCGTCGCCGCCCGGGACCCAGCCGCGGTTGACGAGCACCACCCGGCCGTCGGCCAGCACCAGCGGGGTCAGGACGTGGACGCCGACCTTGTCGTCGGTCGCGGTGCGCATGCGGACGACGACCTCGTGCGCGGAGTCGTACGTACCGGTGGCGGTCACGGCGCGCCAGAGATCGGCGCGCGGGACGACGTGGCCGGGGGAGGTGATCTCGGTCATCGGTACGGGCTTCGCGCGCAGGTTCGCCGCGATCAGCTCGTTCTGCGCGACCCGGTGTTCGTGGCGGTGGAACTGCCAGAAACCCAGCTTGATCATCGCGGGGACGAGGGCGAGGCCGATGAGGGTGAGGCACACCCACTGCCGGGTCAGCACAAAGCGGTACACGCCCACGACGGTACCCCCAGCGGCGAGGACCCCGGCGGCCGGGTGGCCGTCCGGGGTCGCGGCGGACGGGGGAAGGGAGCAGGGGGAGCGCGGGGGAGGAGAGGGAAGGGCGAGGGGGGAGGCGGGGGCGACGGGCGGGCGCGGTCCCCCGGCGCGGCGGGGTCAGACCCGGTCCGTGATGCCCGCCTTCCCCTCGGCGCGGGCGCAGTGCGCTCCGCAGAACCACTGGCCTTCCACCTCGACGCCCTGCCCGATGATCTGGACCCGGCAGTGTTCACAGATGGGCGCCATGCGGTGAATGGCGCAGGAGAAGCAGTCGAAGACGTGCACCGCTCCCTGTGCATGAACCTCGAAGGACATGCCGTAATCGTTTCCGCAGACTTCGCAACGTGCCATGGGCCACAGGGTGCGACCCGACCGGCGGGCCGGGAAAGGGGGCGCCGGGCGAGTCGCCCGACGCTCACCCGTCTGCCGCAGCCACGTCCCGCAGGAGCTGGGTGAAGGCCGCCTCGTCGACGACGGGCGTCCCGAAGGCCTTCGCCTTGACCGTCTTGGAGGTGGCCGAGTCCGGGTCGTTCGTCACGAGCAGGCTGGTGAGCCGCGACAGGCTCGTGGCGATGTGCAGACCCGCCTCGACCGCGCGGTCCTCCAGCAGCTCCCGGTCCACCGAGGTGTCACCGGAGAAGGCGATCCGCATGCCCTGTTTGAGGGGCGCGCCGTCCGTGTACCGGCCCGGGTTCGGGTGCGGGCACGGCGGACGTCTGCGCGCGGGCCGCCAGCTCGATCCCCCGCCGGAGCCGCCGTAGGGGGACTGGTACCCGACGCGCGGGGTGACGGGGGAGTCCGACCACTCCGTCAGCGCGCGGCATTCCAGCAGGGGCAGCCGTACGTTGTCCCGCGCGGCCGCGTGCAGGGAGGGGCGGAAGGCCTCCGCGAGGACGCGGGCGTCGTCGAGGGCGTGGTGGGCGCGCTGCTGGACCACGCCGAAGTGCGCGGCGAGCGACTCCAGCTTGTGGTTGGGCAGCGGGAGGTTCAGTTCCTTCGACAGGGCGATGGTGCACAGCCGCTGGCGGACCGGGGCGGTCGCGGCGGCCCGCGCGTACTCGCGGGCGATCATCTGCCAGTCGAAGATCGCGTTGTGCGCGACCAGGACGCGGTCGGCGAGCCGGCCGGCGAACTCCTCGGCGATGTCCTTGAAGAGCGGGGCGTCCTGGAGCATGTCGCTGGTCAGACCGTGGATCCACACGGGTCCGGGGTCGCGGAGCGGGTTGACCAGCGTGTACCAGTGGTCCTCCACGTTGCCCTGGGCGTCGAGCCGGTAGACGGCGGCGGAGATTATCCGGTCGTCGCGAGCGAGCCCGGTGGTCTCCACGTCGACGACCGCGTACCCCTGCGGGTACGCGGTCGGCCACGTCGTCTCTGCGGTCGTACGGTCGGCGAGCATGGTCACAGAGGATATCGGGCCGCGCCGACACCCGTGCCCGCGACGACGGCCTCCCCGTCCGCCTCTCCGGCAGCCGCCCCCGCGGAGCGGCGATTCACCGTGGCGGCCCGGGCGGTGTCAGCAGGGCCTGGACCAAAGCCCGTACGGACAGCAGGAAGAGACGCTCCAGGTCGGCCGGCCGGGCCAGCGCGCGGGCCAGCGGCGGGTCGTGCGGGGCGTCGGCCGGGTCCCACAGCTCGCTCTCGGCGGGGGACTGGGCCGGGGAGCGTTCGCGATTGCGCTCGACCAGGACGAAGCCGATGATCTGGAACTGGATCGCGCGCACCGCGTCCGCGGCCCGTGATCCGCGCAGGCCGGCCGCTTGCACCTCGCGCACCAGGGCCTGCTGCGCGGGCAGGAACATCCGCTCGGTGAGGCCGCGCTCGTGCACCATCGCGATCAGGTGCGGGCGCTCGCGCAGCTCCCGGCGCAGGATCCGGGCCACCGAGAGGATCCGTTCGCCGGGGTTGTGGTCGGCCCCGGGGGTCCCCCCGGACGGAGTCTGGGGGAGGATCGCGCCCATGTCCTGGACGGTGCGCTCCACGAGGGCGTCGAGCAGGGACTCGCGGTTGCCGACGTGCCAGTAGATGGACGTCACCGCCGTACCCAGTTCGGCGGCGAGCTTGCGCATGGTGAGGGCGGCCGGGCCGTGCTGTTTGACGAGCGAGGCGGCCGCGTCCAGCACCTCGGCACGGGTCAGCGTGGTTCTGGCCATGGAGCCGTCCCAACTTTCTGTCGATCCGTCAGTTCAGGTCCGTGCAGAGGTCTTTACCCTTCATCGGAGTGGGTGTAACTGTGTTACAGAACCTCCCGGCCACCGCTGGGAGGGGCCCGCGGAAGGGTGATGCGAGAGATGGCACGCGTACGGTACGGAGCGCGAACCGAGGCGGAGATCGCGGCGTCGCGCGAGAAGAGTTCCAAGCTCCCCGACATCTGGTCCACCGGGGTGGTGGCCGTCTGGGAGAGCGACCCGGACGTGGTGGCGGCGGTCCTGCCGCCACCGCTGAAGCCCGCCGACCGGCCCCTGGTGCGGGCCAACATCAGCCAGGTGGACCTCCCCGGCTACCCACTCGGCGCCGGCTCGGTGGCCGTGGCCGCCCAGCACGGCGGGGTCGAGGGCTGGTACCCGCTGGTCATGCCGATGACCCACGAGCGGGCCCTGGTCGGCGGCCGCGAGGTCTTCGGCGAGCCGAAGAAGCTCGGCGAGGTCACCGTGGAGCGCGACGGCCTCGTCGTCCGCGCCTCCCTGGCCCGGCACGGGATCGCCTTCGTGGAGGTGCGCGGGGCGGTGGACCGGGAACTGCCGCTGCCCGAGCCCACCACCAAGACCGACTTCTACTTCAAGTTCCTGCCCGCGGTCGACGGTTCGGGCTTCGACGCCGACCCGGTGCTCGTGCACTGCACGCGCAACGAGAAGGTCCGCAAGCTGGAGCGCATCACCGGCGACGTGGTGCTCCGGGAGTCGATGTTCGACCCCGTCGCGGACCTCCCCGTACGCCGCCTCGTCGAACTCACCATCGGCGAGAAGACCACCGACCAGAAGGGCAGGGTCGTCGAACGCGTCAGCGCCCGGGCCCTGCTCCCGTACATCCACCAGCGCTACGACGACCCGATGCAGATCCTCGACGGACCGCCCGAGGGGAGCGTCTGATGCGGCTCGAACCGGGACAGGTGGCGGTGGTCACCGGAGCCGCCAGCGGCATCGGCCTCGCGATGGCCCGCCGCTTCGCCGCCGAGGGGCTGAAGGTGGTCCTCGCCGACGTGGAGGAGGGCGCGCTGCGCGAGGCGGCCGGCGCACTCGCCGCCGACGGCGCCGAGGTGCTCGCCGAGATCGTCGACGTCAGCGACCGCGACTCCGTGATCTCGCTGGCCGACGCCGCCTACGAGGCCTTCGGCGCCGTGCACGTGCTCTGCAACAACGCCGGCGTGGGATCCGGCGCCGAGGGCCGGATGTGGGAGCACGAACCCAACGACTGGAAATGGGCCTTCTCCGTCAACGTCTGGGGCGTCTTCCACGGCATCCAGGCCTTCGTCCCCCGCATGATCGCGGCCGGCGGCCCCGGCCACATCGTCAACACCTCCTCCGGCGACGGCGGCATCGCCCCGCTGCCCACCGCCTCGGTCTACGCGGTCACCAAGGCGGCCGTGGTCACCATGACCGAGTCGCTCTACGCCCACCTCAAGGCGGAGGGCGCGGACATCGGCGCCTCCGTGCTCTTCCCCGGACCGCACATGCTGCGCACCGGCCTGTGGGAGTCGCACCGCAACCGTCCCGAACGGTACGCCAAGGAGCGCCCGCGCAAGTCCCCGTACCGCAGCATCGCCCAGTTCGAGGCCGCCATGAAGGAGGCCGGGCACGAGGTGGACTTCACCCCGGTCGAGGACGTCGCGGACCACGTCGTGGACGGCATCCGCGCCGACCGCTTCTGGATGCTGCCCGACAGCGAGCACAGCGACCGGCAGATCCGCGCCCGGTCGCGGTCCATGCTCGAGCGCGCCAACCCCGCCTACCTCGAAAGCTTCATCCTCGACTGAGGAGTCTGACTCGTGAGTGCGTACGAAGACCCGTACCTGATCATCTCCTCCGACTGCCACGCGGGGCTGCCCACCGAGCAGTACCGCCCCTACCTGGACAGCGCCTTCCATCCGCAGTTCGACGAGTTCCTCGGCCAGCGCGACGCCCGCCGCGCCGAGGCCACCAAGCTGGGCGTGCGCAACGAGGCCTTCGCCGAGAAGTGGTTCCACGACCACGAGGAAGGCCTCAAGGGCGGCTGGGACGTGGCGCAACGGCTGAAGGAACTCGACGGCGACGGCGTGGCCGCCGAGGTCGTCTTCCCCGACGCCGACGCCGTGGACAGCCAGACCGCCGCCCCCTTCGGGGTCGGCCTCGGACTCTCCGGCGACCAGGACCCCGAGCTCGGCATGGCCGGCGCGCAGGCGCACAACCGGTGGCTCGCCGAGTTCGTCTCCGAGCACCCCGAGCGGCACTGCGGGGTCGCCCTGCTGCCCATCACCGGCGAACCGGACAAGGTCGTCGCCGAGATCCACCGGGCCAAGGCGTCCGGGCTGGGCGCCCTGATGATCCCGGCCATGTGGGTGGACAAGGCGCCCTACCACGACCGGCGTTACGACCCGGTGTGGGCGGCGGCGGCCGAGACGCAGATGCCGGTCGTCACCCACTCGGGGTCCTCGCCGCGCCACGAGTACGGGGACCACCTGGGCATCTTCGTCTCCGAGGTCACCTGGTGGCCCGCCCGGCCGCTGTGGTTCCTGCTCTGGTCCGGCGTCTTCGAGCGGCACCCCGGCCTGAGGTTCGGCGTCGCCGAGTCGGGCTGCTGGTGGCTGCCGAACCAGCTGTGGTTCATGGACAGGCTCTATCTCGGCGCGCACGGCGGCAAGAAGCTCTCGCCGTTCGAGGAGCTGAAGCGGCCGCCCAGCGAGTACCTGGACCGGCAGGTGTTCGTCTGCGCCACCAACACCAAGCGGCGCGAGCTCGCCCAGCGCTACGAGATCGGCGTGGACAACATCCTGTGGGGCTCGGACTTCCCACACCCCGAGGGGACGTGGCCGAACACCCGCACCTGGCTGAAGAACACCTTCCACGACATCCCGGTCGACGAGACGCGCCGGATGCTGGGCCTGGCCGCGGCGGACGTCTTCGGCTTCGACACGGGGAAGCTCGCGCCGATCGCCCGCCGAATCGGGCCCACCCCGGCCGAGCTGGGGCAGAGCCAGGACCAGGCGGCCGTCGAAGCCTCCTGGGCGCGCTCGCGCGACGTGGGCCGGCACTGGCTGACGGACAACGACTTCCCGGTCCTGGGGGTGGACTCGTGACCTCCCGCACCTCCGGCACGTCCGGGGCGTCGGCGGCCCCCGGAGCCCCGGCGCCCGGGGAGGACCGGTACACCGTCATCTCGGCCGACTGCCACGCGGGCGGCGACCTGCTGGACTACAGGCCGTACCTGGAGAAGCGCCACCACGCGGACTTCGACGCCTGGGCCGCCACCTACGTGAACCCGTACGAGGACCTCCTCGCGGACACGGCGGACCGCAACTGGAACTCGCAGCGCCGCCTGACCGAGCTCGAAGCCGACGGGATCGTCGCGGAGGTCCTCTTCCCCAACACCATCCCGCCGTTCTTCCCCAAGGCCTCCCTCATGGCCCAGCCCCCGACGGCGGCCGAGTACGAGATGCGCTGGGCCGGGCTCCAGGCCCACAACCGGTGGCTCGCGGACTTCTGCGCGGACGCGCCGGGCCGCCGGGCGGGCGTGGCCCAGATCCTGCTGAACGACGTGGACGCGGCGGTCGCGGAGATCCGCCGCACCCGCGAGGCGGGCCTGACCGGCGGCATCCTGCTGCCCGGCGTCCCGCCCGGTTCCACCGTGCCGGAGCTCTACTCGGCCGCCTACGACCCGATCTGGGCGGTCTGTGACGAGCTGGACGTCCCGGTCAACCACCACGGCGGCTCGGCCTCGCCGCCGCTCGGCGACGAACCGGCGGCGCGGGCCGTCTTCATGGTGGAGACCACCTGGTTCTCCCACCGGGCCCTGTGGCACCTCATCTTCGGCGGGGCCTTCCGCCGCAACCCCGGGCTGAAGCTGGTCCTGACGGAGCAGGGTTCCGGCTGGATCCCCGGCGTGGTCGAGATGCTGGACTACTACCACGGCCGCCTGGTCGCGGCGTCGGCCACCGCCGAGGCCAAGTTCGGGGCGGGCCTGGCGGAGTCCATGGGCAAGGGCCCGAGCGAGGTCTGGCGCGAGAACTGCTTCGTGGGAGCGAGCTTCATGCGCCCCCACGAGGTCCCGCTGAGGAACCGGATCGGCCTCGACAAGATCATGTGGGGCAGCGACTACCCCCATGACGAAGGCACGACCCCGTTCTCCCGCGAGGGCCTGCGCATCGCCTACGCGGGCCTGCCGCGCGAGGAGGTCGCCGCCATGGTCGGCGGCAACGCGGCCCGGGTGTACGGCTTCGACCTCGGCCTCCTCGACGCGGTGGCCGCCGAGCACGGTCCCCTCGTCTCGGAGATCGCGGAGCCCCTGACGGAGGTCCCGCCGGCCGCCACCAGCCCGGCCTTCGCCCGGGGCGGCTCGGTCCGGGTCTGGTGACGGTCTCCCTCCCCGCCGGAGCGGCTCAGTCCCTGCGGACGAGCCGCTCCGGCGGGATCCGCTCCGCCCCGCTCACGTGCGTGCCCCCGCGTACCTCGATCACCAGCTCGTCCAGGCCGGCCAGCGGGGACAGGTCCACGGTCCCCAGGCATTCGCTCAGCACCAGCCGGCGCAGCCGCCGGAACTCGCGGAGCGGCTTCAGCGACCCCTCCAGGGCGCACCGGATCAGCACGAGCCGGGCAAGCCGCTCGTAGGGCAGCAGCGCCCCGGCCGACACCGGCGCCGCGTGCCGGATCTGCAGGCCCTCCAGGCCCCGGAGCGGCAGCGAACGCACCAGCTGCCGGTACTGGCCGCTCCCGGCCACCGTCAGCATCCGCACGTGCGGCCACCGCTCGATCCCGTCCAGGGTCATCCTCCGGGCGCCCTGCCACAGGTGCAGCTCGGTCAGCGAGTCCGCCGCCGGGACGTCCCCGATCCGCCGCTGCTCCGGCTCGAAGCCGATCACCAGGGAGCGCAGTCCCGTCACCCGCGCGAGCGGGGCCAGGGACAGGTAGTCGCGCAGGTAGCCGAAGGCGAGGCTGTCCGTCGGCAGTTCGGCCACCACCTCGATCCCGGCCACTTTCGGGCAGTCCAGCACGCCCAGGTGCCGCAGCGAAGGGTGCCCGGCCAGCGGGGACAGATCGGCCAGCCGTGGATTGCGGTGCAGGATCAGCGACTCCAGGTCCCGGCGCCGCGCGATCTCCGGCGGGAGCGGGCCGTCCCAGGTGACGTGCAGCCGGCGGACGTGCCGCAGCCGCTCCAGCGCCCGCATCTGGCCGCGCGTGCGCACGTGCAGGTGGGCCGCGCTCAGCGGCGCGTCCGCCAGCACCGTGTCCGCGTACACCTCCACGGGGAACCGGCCCCAGGCGTCGGACAGTTCGCGCGAGGCCTCGTAGCGGTCGTCCGTGCGGAAGCCCGCGATCACCTGGAGGGCCCGGTCGCCGCCGACCAGGGCCGCCGTGCGGATCGTCGCGGCCGCCTCGCCCTCGGTGAGCCCGTCCGGCTCCGGCAGCAGCTCCAGCACCAGCTCGCCCGCCTTCGCCAGTTCCTCGGCCTGGCCCGGGGAGCGCGGGGGCAGCAGGCACGCCGTACGGGCCTTCACCTCGCGCCAGACCTCCGGGTCCAGTTCGGGCGCGTGCTCCAGGCAGGCGGCCGCGAGCAGCACCAGCCGGCTGCGGTCGGGCTCGGACCGGTCGGCCCGCGCCAGCAACTGGCGCAGCAGATAGGCGCGTTCGTCGGGACGGGCGTGGCCCACGGCCATCCGGACCACGTTGTCCCAGGTGTCGTCGTGCGCGTTGCGCACCAGGACGCCGAAGTCCCGCGCCTCCACCGCCGCCTTGGCGCCGAGGTAGTCCTGGAAGGTGCGGTGGACGAAGTGGACCGACCCCGGGACCGGCTCACGCAGCAGCCCGCTGCGGATCAGCAGGTGCCGGAACACCGTCTGCGGGTCGGTGCCCTGCGCCTTGACCTGCGGCATGGCGTCCAGCGATTCGGCGATCATCCCGATGGCCTCGTCGGCCGCCGCCTCCACCTGCCCGTTGCGGATCAGCCAGTACGCGAGCCGCTGGAGCAGCAGGGTCTGTTCGTCCCGGCTGAGGTAGACGCCCTCGACCCCGGAGATGTCCCGCTCGCTGTCACGGCGGATCAGGAGCATGTCCAGGGCGGCGTCGTAGAGCTCCTTGCGGGCCCGGGGCAGGTGCATCCGGCGGTCCCGGTTCAGCGCGCACAGCAGGGCGCACATCAGCGGGTTCGTCGCGAGCCGACCGAGGTCCCGGCGCGATCCGACCGCGTCGAGGAGCGCCTTCTCGTACCGGTCCAGCAGGTCCCGCTCCCGAGCCCGCTCGGAGCCTTCGCCGCCCGTGCCGTCCGCGGCGCCACCGCCCCCGTCGTCCGCTCCGTCGGCGTCCGCCTTCGCGCGGGCGGAGTCGTGCCAGTGCGTGATGAAGGCGCCGACGTCGTCGCGATCCATCGGCAGCAGGGCGAGGGAGGAGAAGCCCTGGGCGGTCAGCCAGTCCTCGGGGACGGCCGAAGGGCGGGTGGTGACCACGAAGCGGGACGCGGGGTAGGCCAGGAGCAGCTCCCGGAGCCAGGACTTCGTCCGGCTGCGCAGCCACGGCGGCACCTCGTCGACCCCGTCGACCAGCACCAGCGCCCGGCCCGCGGAGAGCAGGCCCTCGACCCAGCCCGCCGGCGGGGCCATCGGCACGCCGGTCGCCTGCAGCCAGTCCTCCGGGCGGGGGAGTCCGGTGGGGGAGTTGAAGGAGCGCAGCGGCAGCACGAAGGGGACGAGGCTGTTCCAGCTCCGCAGCTGGGTGCCGAAGCTGCGGCGGGCGGCGTTCAGCGCCAGCCACTGCACGAGGGTGCTCTTGCCCGAGCCGGCCGGGCCCCGCAGCAGCACGCGCTCCGCGGCGTCCAGGGCCAGTTCGGCCTTCATCGGAGTCTGGAGGCCGGGCTCCTCCAGGAGCTCCCCGCCGCTGACCGCGAGGCTGATGTAGGCCAGGTCCAGCGGCCATTCCTGCCGGGCCTGGCTGAAGGTCAGGCCGAAGAGCTGGACCCTGCCCTGGGTCCTGACGACGTAGTGGGCGTACCGGTCCTCGAAGGCCGCCCCGGCGTCGGCCGCGGACCCGGTCGGAGGGGCCGGCGTCGCGTACTGC
Organism: Streptomyces sp. NPDC006544; assembly: GCF_040611715.1. Classification (NCBI taxonomy): domain Bacteria; kingdom Bacillati; phylum Actinomycetota; class Actinomycetes; order Kitasatosporales; family Streptomycetaceae; genus Streptomyces; species Streptomyces sp. NPDC006544. The sequence continues at coordinate 80,459 of NZ_JBEXOV010000027.1, forward strand.
GCGGCGGCGGTGAGGCACAGCGCGACCAGCTCGCGGTACACGGCCCCCGCGGCCGGGCCGGGCCCCGCCGCGGGGAACGTCCGCGCGTCCCGCGGGCCCGGCGCGGCGAAGGCCTCGCCGGCGGCCGCCAGCGCGGCCAGGGCCTCGGGCTCCGGGAGGCCCTCGCAGGCCGCGGCCAGGCGGCCCGCCAGCTCGCGCGCGAAGCCCCGTAACTCCGGGGCCGCGCCTCCTTCCCCGGCCCGCGCCCGCGCCCGGTCGGCCGCATCCGCGCTCGCGGCCGCACCCGTGGCCGCGTCCGCGCCCGCACCCGTGAGCGCGCCCGCACCCGCGGCCGCCTCCGCGACCGCGCTCGCCACCCGTGAGGCGGCCGTCTCGACACCCGTCATCCTCATGCCCTCCCCCTCGAACCGGACATCATCCTCCGAACCGTCGGTAACCCCGATGGATACCGATCGGTAACAACCTCTAGCCGAGCCCCCGAGGCCCGCTCTATGGTGCGGACATGCCGAACTTGCCCGATGTCGTGCTGTGGTCCATACCCGCCTTCGTGCTGCTCACCGTCATCGAGCTCGTGAGCTACCGCATCCATCCCGACGAGGACGCCGCCGGGTACGAGACCAAGGACGCCGTCACCAGCCTCGGCATGGGGATCGGCAGCCTCGTCTTCGACTTCCTCTGGAAGATCCCGATCGTCGCGATCTACACCGCGGTCTACGAGCTCACCCCGCTCCGCGTCCCCGTCCTGTGGTGGACCGTCCCGCTGATGCTGCTCGCCCAGGACTTCCTGTACTACTGGCAGCACCGCGGCCACCACGTCATCCGGATCCTGTGGGCCTGCCACGTCGTCCACCACAGCAGCCGCAAGTTCAACCTCACCACCGCGCTGCGCCAGCCCTGGACGAGCGCCACCTCCTGGCCGTTCTACCTGCCGATGATCGCGCTGGGCGTGCACCCCGCGGCCGTCGCCTTCTGCTACTCGGTCAACCTCGTCTACCAGTTCGGGATCCACACCGAGCGCATCGACAAGCTGCCCCGCCCCGTCGAGTTCGTCTTCAACTCGCCCTCCCACCACCGCGTCCACCACGCCTCACAAGGCGGTTACCTGGACCGGAACTTCGGCGGCATCCTGATCGTCTGGGACCGGCTGTTCGGCTCCTGGGTGGCGGAGACCGACAAGCCCGTCTTCGGCCTCACCAAGAACATCGCGACGTACAACCCGCTGCGCGTCGCCACCCACGAGTACGCCTCCATCGCCCGCGACGTCCGGGCCGCCCGGAGCTGGCGCGAGCGCGCCGGACGCGTCCTGCGCGGCCCCGGCTGGCAGCCCGCCCCCGCCGGGGCGGCCGAGTCGGCCAAGACTCCGGAACCCGCCGCGTGAGCGCCGGGACGGAGCCCGGCCCCGCCGCGCACGCGCCTTCCCGCACGCCCTCCCGGGCGCGCCCCGCCGCGGCGCGGGGCACCGGCCCGGCCGCCCCGGTGCTGCTCGCCGCATTCGCCCTCGCCGCCGCCTTCGACCTCGGCTCGCTGCTGGCCGGCTGGCACCTCGGCCACGTGATCGCCAAGCCGCTGCTGATGCCGCTGCTCGTCGGCCACGTGATCGCGCGGGGCGCCGCGCCGCGCCTGCTCGTCGCCGCGCTGCTCTTCGGCTGGGGCGGGGACCTGGCCCTGCTCTTCGACGCGGATCCCGCCTTCCTGATCGGCATGGGCTCCTTCGCCGCCGGGCACGTCTGCTACCTCGTACTCTTCGGCCGCCGCCGCACGCGACCCGCGCTGGGGGCCGCGTACGCCGTCGCGCTGCTGTCCACGGTCACGCTACTCTGGGGAGACCTGCCCGCCGAGCTGCGGATCCCGGTGGCCGGGTACAGCCTGCTGCTCACGGCCATGGCGTACCGCTCCAGCGCCCTCGGGTGGCGGACGGGCCTCGGCGGGGCGCTGTTCCTGCTCTCCGACACGCTCATCGCCACCGGCGTGGCCGAGTGGCCCCAAGCGCCCCGCCCGGACTTCTGGATCATGGCCACGTACCTCGCCGCCCAGTACCTGCTGGCCGCGGAAGCAGTCGCTCCGGTGCAGGCGTACGGTAAGGAAGCCCTACAGGGCTCCCCCACCCCCTAGCCGGAGGACTGCACCACCATGCGCGCCACCGTCATCCACGCCCCGCACGACATCCGCGTGGAGGAGGTGCCCGACGCCGCGATCCAGCGCCCCGAGGACGCCGTCGTCCGCGTCCTGCGCGCCTGCATCTGCGGCAGCGACCTCTGGGCCTACCGCGGCGAGGCCGCGCGCCAGCCCGGCCAGCGGATCGGTCACGAGTTCCTCGGCATCGTCGAGGAGACCGGGTCCGCCGTCGGCGGCCTGCGCGCCGGAGACCTCGTCGTCGCCCCCTTCATGTGGTCCGACGGCACCTGCGCCTACTGCTCCGAGGGCCTGTACACCTCCTGCGAGCACGGCGGGTTCTGGGGCTCGGTCGGCCACGACGGCGGCCAGGGCGAGGCCGTCCGCGTGCCGCACGCCGACGGCACCCTGGTGAAGCTGCCCGCCGAGGCCGTCTCCGACGACCACCTGCTCACCGCGCTGCTCGCGCTGTCCGACGTCATGGGCACCGGCCACCACGCCGCGCTCGGCGCGGGCGTCCGCAAGGGCTCGACCGTCGCCGTCGTCGGCGACGGCGCGGTCGGCCTGTGCGGCGTGCTCGCCGCCAGGCGCCTGGGCGCCGACCGGATCATCGCCCTGGGCCGCCACTCCGCCCGCACGGACATCGCGAAGCTCTTCGGCGCCACCGACGTGGTGGCCGAGCGCGGCGAGGCCGCCGAGGCGGCCGTGCGCGAGCTCACCGGCGGCCAGGGCGCCCACGGCGTCATCGAGGCGGTCGGCACCGAGCAGTCCATGCGGACCGCCGTGAACATCACCCGCGACGGCGGGTCCATCGGCTACGTCGGCGTCCCGCACGGCAGCGGCACGGGCCTCGACCTCGGTGTCATGTTCGACCGGAACATCGCCCTGCGCGGCGGCGTCGCGCCGGTCCGGGCGTACATCCCGGAGCTGCTGGCGGACGTGCTCAGCGGCGCGATCGACCCGGCGCCCGTCTTCGACCGGTCGGTCACCCTCGACGAGGTCCCGGACGGCTACCGCGCGATGGACGACCGCAGCGCGCTCAAGGTGATGATCACCCCCTGATCCGGAGCACGGAAGGGCCGGGCGGGGGGGGCCCCCCCCCCCCCCCCCCCCCAGCCCGGGCGCGGAGCAGCGGGAGGAAACGCAGGTGTCGGTCGGCAACCGCCACCCCGATCGAAACCCGACGGACCACCACATAAACCACCGAGG